>DCGV01000087.1:3902-4703 GCA_002314725.1 Bacteroidales bacterium UBA1769 | reverse complement strand
ATCACCCCAGTTCCACGTTCCGTGGAGCACGGAACATTCACCATGGGTGCAACACCGGAAATGGAGAATCCATGGGACGATGAGAACCCCGCCCATCAGGTCACCTTAACAAAAGACTATTATATGGGTGAAACTCAGGTGACTCAGGCGTTATGGCAGACAGTGATGGGCTATAATCCATCCTACTTCAAAGGCGATAATCTCCCTGTTGAAGACGTTTCATGGGACGATTGCCAGGAGTTTATAATCAAACTCAATGAGAAGACAGGCAAGAAGTTCAGATTGCCAACCGAAGCAGAATGGGAATTTGCTGCTCGCGGTGGTAATAAGAGTAAGCATACACCATATAGCGGCAGTAGCAATATTGATGCTGTGGCATGGTATGATGGAAACAGCGACAGCAAGACACATCCTGTAGCCACAAAGCAAGCCAACGAACTCGGTATCTATGACATGAGCGGCAATGTATGGGAATGGTGCAGCGACTGGTTTGGGAATTACAGCAGCAGTGCTCAGACGAATCCAACAGGTGCTAACAGTGGCACTATCCGCGTGCTCCGTGGCGGTGGCTGGTGCAGCTTCGCGAGGGACTGCCGTTCGTCGTCCGTAGCAACAACTCGCCTGTCTACCGCAACATCGGCCTCTGGCTCCGCCTGTGTCTCTCCGAGTTATAACTTTCTTCTGTAGAGCATCCACTCTCATTTCATAAAGTCCTAAGCAAAGGAAAATATGAGATTCATGGAGATAATTCCAAGGAGGGGCTTAGTGATGATTTGAATGATTATCCGCAAGAAGCCGAAT
>DCGV01000087.1:0-3838 GCA_002314725.1 Bacteroidales bacterium UBA1769 | reverse complement strand
AAAGGTCTTTTCCCCAAAGTTCTTTGGGTTGAATTTGTAGCAGTATTCATTCAGGTATTGTTAATCTCGTATGGTCACATTGAGTATTCTTTCCAGTTCTGATAATGCCGCCTTTCGTCTGTTGCGAATCTTCTCTATGCTCAGGCAGTCAATGAAATCTTCAACTGATGTTCCTTTGGCGTAAACCTTTCCGCTTCGTTTGAACAGATTGAGCAGCTTGGCATAGCCATTGCTACCCTTGAGTGACTTTGGTACTTCCTTCTGCTTGAGAAACGCACAGAGTCCCTCCAGATCATCCAGCAGCCAGTCTTCTATTGCACTCTTGACTTCTACTGTGCAGAATTCCTCTATGCCAAGACGCATGATAGACTTTTTGAGTTTTGACCAGTCAACAACAGGTGATTCATCATCCTCAAACACATCTGTGTCATAACTGCAGCAGACGCCATAAACCTTCATCCCTTTTCGTTCAGCCTTTGGGATAATATCCGCATCCAGTTTCCCGACAAACTTGCTGCTGGCATAACGACTCACACCTTTCATGTTCTGTACCTCGCACGAATGAATGGGAGTGGTAGAGACGTTTCTGTAATAAGCCACCAAACGCGAGAACAGTATTTCATCGGTGTCACCTTCAACGAATATCACCACATGAGGCGTCAGTTGCTTGGATTCTTTCTTTTTCTTCATAACAACTGCTGCTTAGTCAAAGAGTTCAAAGATTTCGTCTGAATCTGGTTTCAGATTGAGCATCAACTCAAACATGTATTCGCCAAGGGTCATCTCCATTGCAGAAGAACGCTTTACGACCGTCTTTACCTTAGACTTCTTCAACTTGTGGAACGAAGCCACACCTTCCTTGGTAGGCAAACCGAATGTCAGTTGACCTGACTTCAGGTAACGTACAAGGTATGGTGAATGACTCGTGGTCAGCACCTTGATATCCTCGGCAAACGACTGCACCATCAGAATCATATTCTCCAGCAGTTTAGGGTGAACTGAGTTCTCCAGTTCCTCGATGCAGATGAGCGAAGAACCAGTCATCTCTGCCTTGATAATCTCGGCTATGATGGTGATAATCCTTCGGCTACCACTTGACAGACGTGAGATGCTGATGTCCTGGTTGTTGGACCTCTCGTTGATACGCATATCGTAGATGGCATCTTCTATGCGGTAAGGCACATTCCCTGTTGAAAGACCGAGTTGGAAACATGTCGGTGTGATGGTCTTGATGTTGGGAACAATGTGGATGACAGCATCCTCAAAGAGCGAATATCTCATAGGCTCCTGCTCCTTCAGGTTATAGATGAACTGACAAAGCACCTGTTTGTCAAATCCCGAAGTGCCTACCATGTTGAGTCCAAGATTTTTTAGCTGAGATACAACATCCTTGTAGAAAAGATTGTCATTGGACGTCAGAGCATCAATCACCAACTGGTTGTCTGTAGCCTTTGCCTCCTTGTTACAACGGCCAGTTATGCTCGAAACATACAAGCCAGAGTCCTCCTTCAGCCTCTTGATAAGCGTATGCGGACGACGGTATTCCTTGGAAATCTCAGTCAAGGATTCCTCCATGATACGGCATCCCAACTCTCCATTGTTCTTTGCCCATTCAAATGAGAACGAGTAGGAGTATGCAACTTCACCATCTCCTATACCCTTTACCAATTCTATGCCGAAGCAGAAAGGCTCTCCACTTGTGGCATTATTGATAGGGATGAATGATGGATCACTCATCATCGCCTTACGTTCATCTTCGGTTGCTGTTAAGAAAGCAAAGGCAAACCGTATGCCCTCCAACACATTACTCTTACCATAGTTGTTGGGGGCAACCAAGGCATTGAATTCGCTCAAACTGATGTCGAACTGCTTTATGTTGCAAAAGCCCGATATTGATATATTACGTATCTCCATGAAACAAAATATTGCGTGGACAAATAGATTTTGGTGTAAATATACACCATTTTATTCGTCCACGCAAGATTTCTTTCCAGAAGAGCCCTCTTTTTACGATTATTTATGATTTAAAGAAGCTTAAACGTACCATCTTCGTCATTTTCCAGATCGGCAACGGCCCTTTCAAGCTCCTCTACGGCAGCATCATTATCGACAAGCACCACCTTGTCGGAGTACTCATTCACTCAGCTGAAACTTTCGCAAAACTCATCGATTGTCTGGACAAAGCCCAGAACCGTGGCGACGAGATTACGGTAACAATCAAGTGATATATAAGAGCGCCCACCTCGTATTAATGGGTAGGCGCTCTTACTACTCTCTATGAAAGAAAAAATTACATGGATAGACATTAACATGCCCACACGTGAACTATTTTCTTCACCATACAATATTTCATGTCATAAAAGCATATTATTTCGATTAAAGGTACAGTACCAACTATGATTTAATACCATAACCCAACAATCGGTTTCGTATTCCTATAATCTGGCATACACATTCCAATGTGGGCACCTATATATGTAGGATCACATATTGTATACCTTTTGCCGTCATAGGTATAGCCATCACCAACTATATTTGGATCCGTAAAATTTACAGCTGTACACTCGTGCCCAGGATATTCAATGAGATGTACATCTAACCCTAATAGATTATGAACAAGATATGCGTAAAATATAGCTCTATCTTCACAATCATTTTTAGGATAATAGAAATTCTCTTCTACAAAATATGCTTTTTCGTAACCATGTTGTTCACCATCTGTTGCATAATCGAATGCATACTGAACAAAATGTATCAACCTATTTGCAGCTTCTTTTTGTGATAATCCTTTAATCTGAGATTGTATTTGTGATAGGATTTCTGTTCTTAGTTTAGGGTCAATAAAAGACCTAGCATATTCTGAAACATCCATTTGAGGATAGTGCCGCAACATTTCCATTAATGAAATGTTTACCTGACCTTTAACTTCAATAATACCATCTGACAATAAAGTCGTCTTATAGTCTCCATGCTCTATTTTATTCTGACAATTATAGATAAGATTAAGAGTCTCCCCACAATATAAGTCGTCAGGTAAAGCACATGAGTATAGGTACTTAAATTCCTTGACTCCATCTTGCTCATCGTTGAATATATAATATTTCTTTTCGCCGATATTTATATACGTCCTTTCATAAACCTGCTGTACGAAGGGTACCAAGAGAAGCATCTGATTCTCAGTTTTTGCAATCCTAACATCAAAGCCCATATTTGCAAGTAAGAAATGCTGAAGAACAATCCTTTCTGTATTATTACCTTTGCGGGCGATAGCATCAGCATAACTTCTTACCATCTGAAAAGTGAACCAATCATTTAATCCATTGGAACGAGCCATAGTTTGTAATATAGCAATCACATTCTTTACTCCTCCTCTTTGATACTCTTGCCATGCTTTTGCAATTTCTTTGTTGTTAAGAGATTCTATTTTCATATATCCAATCCGTGGAGCAAACCATTTCATTCCATAAAACTCAAACTCCATCTTTTCACCCACCATTGGCACAATGGGTGTGACAGGTATTTGAGGTTGTGGATTTGTTAGTAGAACTGGATCTACTTCTGGATACGGTACATCGACCGGACTTGTTGGTACCGGAATATCATCTGCAATAGGTGGGACAACAGGTTTTGGAGTTTTATCCCTTGCCATTCCCCTAAAAGCTTCGTACTCCTCCCATATGCCTACTAAGAACTTTGAATAGTCATCTAAGACATTTTTCCTGAATCCTTGAAAATTTTCGAGCATCTGTCTTCTGTAAGAAGAATAGTCTTCTTCTTGAGAATGCATATCTGATGTAAAATACACCAAACTAATAAAAACTAAGAAGCTGTTTAAATT
>DCGV01000032.1 GCA_002314725.1 Bacteroidales bacterium UBA1769 | reverse complement strand
AAATAGCTTGTCAAATATAGACATAATTTTCATTAATTAGGTTCGTTTTCCTCAAAGCGTACGCATGTATAACCGATAATCGTGTATGGTCCTACTGGTTCCAAATCAAGATAGAGGCTGCCCGCTAATTTAAAATCCCCCATTTCTGCTCGGGCGTCATCATTCGTTGAGATCAAGAAGGCCACACGATTGATGCCTGCAGCCTTATACAGGAAGCAATCTTGCTCATACTTCTCGGAAAGTTGATACACTTTAGTGAAGAACTCTTGGGGGTTATGAGAACCGTCGTCATACACAAAGAAACTATCTTCCACACTTGCCTCAGCTTCGCGCGCTTCCCTATAACACCCATCAACCGATATGTGGTTAAGGCGGAGTTCTTCCATATCTCGTTGAAGCTGCTCGTTAATAGCACGATTGATGTCCTCGGATCTATTCGCACGAAAAGCAGTCAGTATTGCACAATCGTGCTTAAGGAAGCCAGCCTCCACTTTTTGAGCATTAATAGCAACTCCTTTTTTAGGAGGGAAGACATCCACTCCTGTCGGTAGAACAATCGTACCATCAAAAATCCCTTGCATGATAGGTTCTGCGATTGGATTATAAGCCAAACGAAGAGCATCATAAATCAGATATATGGCTTCTCTTTCTTTCATTTTCCAAATATAAGGTTTTAACGCCAACAATCATGGCAGATTGGTAAAGCAACGCAAATGTCTCTATTATAACAAGCTTTTTTTAGGCTGCCGCATTTATGGCAGTAAAATTCTTTGAATCGTATGTTGTATTCAGATCTTTTGCTGGCCTCTATGCATACTGGATTATCGCAAAAGTACTTGGGACTTTCTTTTCCGAAACAAAACTTTATCGGTCCTCCACAATGAATACAATACCCATCATTAGTTGTATCTCCTGATAGATCTTTCTTGTCTGTCATTCCGGGAACTACCTGAGTTAAGACGCCCAATATTCTAAAATCATCTTCGTCAGATAATATAATAGATTGGTATTTATCATTATCTGGACATAGCTTAATTTTCTTCAATGTATTGTCATCGCCATATACCAATGACAATCTTTTAATCGTGTATTTGCCGGAATAGTCCGGGTCATAATCCCTGTACTGTACCAACACAACATCACCATTCTCGGCAGAAGATGTCCTCCTAAACACACAATAGTCTCCAGAATGGATTGTAGAAAACATCGAGTCACCATGTGCACGAACTGCAAACAGGCCTTCGTTCACGTTTACATTTATATCAGCTCCCCTTATCCATCCATCTACCTCAGGAACTCCACCATCTATAAAAGCTCCACACGCTACTCGAACAGAATAGAACGGCAAAAAATGTTTAAAGCGTTCATTGTAAGGGACTTCACTATAGATCAGCAGACTCGGAGTCGTAGAATTTTTGATTATTGAAATCAGGTCGTCAATATCCCGATAATCTCGATTAAGCAGTGTATGATAATTGTCGACCTGGTTTATCGTTCCCCGCTCTGTTTTAGTTCCCTTTTTGTCAATACTGCATTGCTTGATTTGTTTTATTTCGCAATACCCAATCAATACCACATTATTGATTAATGCAGAACTTTCCCCTTGGCAATAAGCTAATACTGCGTATTCTTTGCCCACCTTATTAGCCTGTATCACAGGATATTGGTAGTTCCAGTTTGACCGAGGCTGATTACTCGTGAAAGCAGACTTCACGTCAATTTCAAAAATTTTATCACTGGTTTCTATTGCAATATCATACTTATCATAGAAATATTCTTGGACATAATCAACAAGAGATGCATCATCTGAATTTACAGCTCCAATAATCTTACGCATGTCGAATTGACTATCCCACGAGTATACCTTACACTCCGAATCTGCAAGTTTTTCTAGAAACTCTAGTCTAACAATGTGCTCGGATATATAGCCTATAAATGAATCATGCTGTACAACAGTGAACTTATCAAAACAACGACCGTGTTTAGATAAGTAATCCTTACATTGCTTTCGAAACGACTCGAACTTCTGTGCTTTTTCCAGGAGCTTTATGTCTACAGAATAATACTTATACATATAGCTTATAGACCAAGAGATGATTCAATAATTGAGATATCAGCAGGATCTATTATACCATAAGCATCGTAAACCAAATCATCGATCTTTCTCTCCAATTCTGAAGTATCCTCGCTACCATTAAGTTCCAAAATACGGCTAACAAGTTTTGCGATCTCGGCTTGCTTTGATTTTGAGATAGCTCTTACCGGTAGTTCGAGCACTTTTGACTGAACAAGATGTGGGAATGTTTTGCGATCTTTTTCCCCATAGACATTGAAATAATAGAATGCCATAAGTTTTGAATTCAGACATCCCAGCAAGTACTCGAGAGACAAGTCACATGATGGTTTTGGCTTGAAGCTATATATACATTGGAGGAAGTAACGATACTCATAATCGATTACAGCGTTAATTCCCAAACCCGTCTTCCTAATCAGAATTTTTTCTCCCCGATATAGACTATCATCCTTATATTTGACGGTTGGATCACCAAGCTCAATAAACACACCATCTCCAACAAAGTATTTGCCTATATCTTCGCCTCTTAAGAACCGACGCGTTTTTGAAGAAGGCGCATATTTTACGACACTGGCCTTCTTGCCACACTCCACTCCTCGAGCATTATCCAAATATTCACCCAAAGGCTTTGCATCTCTCTGCATTAAGGAAACGATATTATCTTCTGCAACGCTTCCGTAAATAGAAAACATCAAATCCGATCCTTGAATCAAAGAGGCAATCCCCTTGTTATTGAAAGCATTATCGAATCCCTCACGACATCTAACAGAATATTCTTCAACTTTCTCATTTCTCAGAATAGTGATCGCAGAGGGCATTGATACATTTTCAAAAACGCCATCTCCCAAATCATCAATTTCTACCAAACGTGAGTTCTCAAGAATATATTTTCTGGTAGCCAGATAGCTCTTATTAGTAAGGAATCGATTCGGTGTGATAAAGCAAAGCACACCTTTTCTATTAAGAATTTCAAGACAACGGACAATGAACAGACAGAAAATATCATACTGCTTAACGGCAACCGAAGAATAAATTCTCTCATAAGCATTTTTGTCTTGAGGATTAAGAGCCGCAGATTCAATCCAAGGAGGATTTCCGATGGTGATATCAAACTGATTATGAATTCCAAACATCCATTCCGGATCGAAGAAGGAAGCGTGGGAGTTTTGATCAAACATATCCCAAGAAGCCAATTGAGAGGCGTTGTTAATTGCACCTAAGCTCAACAACGTATCAGCCATCAGCTGTCTCAGACGAGCCGACTCTTCGCGCCATTTTCTTTTAGTACGTGGCGTTTTTGCACTAAAAATCTTATGATTTGCAAGATGAAGCTCTTTCTCTATAGCTTTTACCTCTTCTTGGGATGTAAACAAATCATCGTTTCGATCAAGCGGAATTATCGAATTAGCAGCAACAAATTTCGCTTCCAGATTTGGTAACGGCCGAATTCCGAAGTTCTTCATAGGGTCGGTATTCTCTTTTTGATTGACAATCAAAGATATAAAAAATCTAAGATGTGAAATTTGAATGGCAATAGGCTGAATATCAACTCCATAAATGCAGTTTTCTATCAAATAGAGCTTTCTAGCATAATCCGGATAATTAAGCCCCTCGTTAAATGCATTTTCTATATCCAGAAGCTTCTGCCGTCTCTCTTCTTCCGACTCTGTCTCGAAAGCATCTTTGCTCTCTCTAAGTGCATTCTCGATCATGAGATCCTTCCAGGCTTCATTCGTGGGATCTATTCGGGATAACACATGAACCATCTGCTGTAGCATGCCTACAGGAAAAGCACCGGAGCCACAAGCCGGATCTAACACCTTGCAATTATATAAGGCTTTCATGATTTCTTTCTGCTGTGATTCGGTGTACGCAACATTCTCAACAGAATAGCTCAATAATTCACGATACAGCCCTTCTTGGTCGGCAGAAACCTTTGTATTAAGATACTCCACCAGACTTTCATCAACCATATATTGCACAACCTCTCGTGGCGTGTAGAACGAGCCTGTAGCATTGCGAGCTGTTGTTCGAGTTTCAGGGTTGTACGACGCCAACAGATTCTCAAATACTTTTCCCAGCAACTCAGGATCAAGAGATACTTCTTGCTCGAAAGGTGTATTTTCTTCAATGGTGAAATTGTATCGCTTAAGGATGTCTATGATGCCTCGCGCCGAAACTTTCTTCTTGTTGATATCACCGTAATATTCAGATAAGTCTATGGCTTTACCCACTTCTTCTCCGAAGAAGAGATAGTCGGGGACGCATAAAGAGCTACGGATTTTCTCACTATCTGAAAATCCATCATAATATATTCCATTATCCTTATCATCCAAACAATCAAACAAGCCGCCATTTAAGAATGGGACCTTGGCGTTGGCTAATTGGATAAACAGATCCGGGTTTGCAAAATAATCTTTATATCTCAGCAGCTTATTGTTGCCGTGATCATTTGAATTTTTATTGCTGAAACGCCGAGCGTCAGGGTCGGTACTATTTTCATTTGCTATTGGGCAATTCAGCATTGCAAAGAATAGATTCTGAAGAATAGCCTTATAGTACCTACTCTCTAAAGATTTTCCAAATAGGTTGTCGTTCGCATTATACGGATCAAAATTCACCAACAGGTTTTCCTGAAGATACTTAACGTCAAAGAATTCCTCAGGAATGAGATGTTTCTCTTTGAGGAACCATACAAAGATCAAACGGGTGACCATACGGATGGTGCTCTCCGTATTATACTTTGCATCATCCGTATCATCATTAATATCATTCGGGAAACGAACTGTTTGAACCGCCCAAGCATACCAATCCGAAAGTTCCTGATAAAACTTCTTAGTAAGCAACTCGTTGCTGAACGTCTCCAGCCATTTCAAATATACATCATCAAAAGTTTGGCAGCGAGTAATATCAAGAGAGTCAAGGATGTCCACATGTCCACGATGCGGCTTTTCACAATTTATATTGCGAAGAATTGTAACTTTACCAACTCTCTCCCCCTGCATTCCAGTACGGATATACTGAGTCTTCTCGCAAGTTGCCATTGTAAGCAGCTTGTCATTGCGAAGAAAGAGTACACACGGGCGGCTCAGCATACGCCGGTTTAGAGCTCTGGTCAAGAGGGCAATTTCCGTTCGAGTCATTGAAGCGGAAGCATCGATGGAGAAGAAGGCCATGTCACGATAATGGCCGTCGTCCAACTTACGCTCCATCTCGTCGTAGGTTTCATCAGAATTTGCTCTATTCAAGAAGGTATCTTCAGTAGCCATACCAACGACAGCCACCTCTTTTATCTTTTTTACCAGTTCTTGATGACCGCTAATGAATTCCGGTTTCAGGAAAGCATCAACAGGAAGACGGGCTGGCGAAATTTTAACATATTGGATACGGAAATAGTCCAACAGCTCCATGCAAGATTCATGAAGATCCCGGCTGTTGCCAATGTTACTCAGTATTTCTACAAGTTTCATGATGTATTAGGTATTATTTTTTACTTTGAAATATACTCCCACACGATGAGATCGAAGTTTTCCATCTGGAACTTTTTATCCACATCCACGGTTAATTTAGATTCCTTACGGATCGGCTTAGTAGAATTAAACAGATCATTGATGATGGCTCTACCATCACGATTTGCTTGCTTATCCATCCAAGTCTTAAGGATGGAAGATAGTTGCTGCAACTTCGTTTCATCTCCAGCGCTGATCCATTCGGGCACATGACGGTCTGCCATCTTGTTCTTGCGGAGGAAGTCGAGGATCTCGGCCTGGTTGAGTTCGTGGTATTGAGCAGGGAGCGAAGCGTCAACAGGTTGACACATCAGATAGATGCTCTCGTATTTCTTCTTGCTGCCGTTCTCGCGATGCGGATAGCCTACTACGGCCACAAGGCTCTCGGGGAGCTGCTCCTTGTAGTCGTCAGGAAGAGCAAAGCCCGAGAAGA
>DCGV01000138.1 GCA_002314725.1 Bacteroidales bacterium UBA1769 | reverse complement strand
GGGGTAGAATCCTTGTAACTGGCGGAGCTGGTTTCTTGGGTTCACATTTGTGCGAAAAATTGCTTGCACAGGGCAGTGAAGTGATATGTCTTGATAATTTTTTTACGGGATCCAAGTCGAACATCGTTCATTTATTGGATAATCCGTATTTTGAACTGATTCGTCACGACATTGTAAATCCAATTAATCTCGAGGTTGACCAGATATATAACTTGGCATGTCCTGCTTCGCCCATCCATTATCAGCACGATGCCATACAAACCATTAAGACCTCGGTGATGGGGGCTATCAATACGCTTGGCTTGGCGAAACGTACAGGAGCTAAGATTCTGCAAACATCCACCAGCGAGGTATATGGCAATCCAATGGTGCATCCGCAACCTGAAGAATACTGGGGGCACGTGAATCCCATAGGTATCCGTTCGTGTTATGATGAGGGAAAACGGTGTGCTGAGACCTTGTTCTTTGATTATCATCGGCAAAACAAGGTAAGAATTAAGGTGGTGAGGATTTTCAATACATATGGGCCACGTATGCATCCCAATGATGGAAGGGTTGTTTCGAATTTCATCATACAGGCGATTCACAATCGAGATATTACCATCTATGGAGATGGCAATCAAACTCGTAGCTTTTGTTATTGTGATGACCTGATTGATGGGCTTGTTGCGATGATGGGAACAGGCGAAGGTGTGATTGGACCAATTAATCTTGGCAATCCGACAGAGTTTAGCATCCGTGAACTTGCAGAAATGGTCATAGATTTGGTGGGTTCTAAATCTAAAATTGTGTATTTGCCAGCTCTTGCGGATGATCCTCAGCAGCGAAAGCCAGTCATTGAGCAGGCGCAGAACGTTTTGCACTGGAATCCTGTCACTCCGATAAAGGAAGGCCTGTTGAAAACAATTGAACACTTCGAGTCGCTATGCAGATAAGGGAAGAAGACAAGCGACTTATCGACCTAATCCTGTCGGATAATCCGACTCAGGCGGATCTAGACTCTCTTTTATACAGATGGGATTTGGAGGTGGAAGGTGCGGACAAGGGTTTGTTGCTGGCATTATTTAAGCAAAAACACTCGGAGCTTATGTTTACCCGGTATGTGGGACCTCGTCTTGACGGCTTGATTCGTTATTTCCGTTTCAAGGATGTCAAATTCTTGGTGGAGCTAAATCGATTCCACGGAGAAATGGCATCTAGGGGTATTCCTTTTGTTGTGCTGGGAGATATGGCTCTGCGTTTGATGGAGCCTGACACGCCACGAAGCGTTCAATTGATTGAAGTGGGTGTACCGAAAAAGTATGTCAAGAAAGCGAAGGATCACGCATCGGAAATGATTGGTGTTGTTTCTTTGGACGAGTCATATCTTTCTCATACTCATACTTGTCTAGTTGGCCCCCAAAAAATCCATATTCTTCGCAGGGAAGAAATGATTTACCGTTTGCTTCTTGGTCTTGAATACGGGCTTAATATGTTGGACAACTTCTATTCTTTACCTCAAATTGTACTTGAGATACACGAGATAATCTCTTTTGAAGGTGTTCTGGACTGGTCTGTCACGCGGGATATGGTTTCCAAAGAAAAAACCGGTTCACAGATTCATAATGCGATAGAGTATTACTCAAGTCTGACGAAAGATGTCTTAGAGGATTTTAGTGCTGGGACATTCTCGCAAAAAGAATATTTAGCTTATGAAAACCGTAGCAAATATTTCAGGGATGTTATGAAACCCTGTCGTGCAATCAGACGTCAATATAATCTTTCTAAGCTGATTTCTGACCCAGCTTGCCTTTTTCAATGGCTGGCAGTACGTATAAGATTTAAGTATGTAAAACTTATTTATTCACTCAAATGGAGATAAAGGAAACCATAGTTCACAAAGTGTCAAATGTGACATTTGCAGATTATTTCAAAGATATTGAAACAAAACTTAGGGAAAAAACGCTTTACTCTCCCCGATTCGTCAGAATAGGGCCATTGGTGGTCAGGATAATGTGTTATGACCACCAACTTGATTCCTTTATATCGCGAGAGTTGGCTTTTATTTCTATTCCCACATCCCCAGAACATTTTGATTATACAATTTATGCATGGCTTTCTCCTAAGAATTTTTCCGAGATGAAGGAGCATAGGATAGTGGAGGAAGGTATGTCATCTGATTATCTCCCCTTTATTTCAATTGACGGAGAAACAGGACGTACCATTGGCTATAATAAAGAAAAACACAGTTTCTATTATTGCTTCACGAGTTCAGTTCCCGAAGAACTTGCAAAAGAAGGTCATGTGTTTTTCAGACAATTTTATCAGATGCTGAAACCACAATCAAATACATCTCTTGTCCATGGCGCGTGTGTTGGAATAAATGGGACTGGGGTTCTGCTGTGTGCAAAAGGAAATAAAGGTAAATCAACACTTACGGTTTTGTCTCTGCTGAAAGGTTTTGAATATGTATGTGACGACTATCTTGTGTTAGAAAAACATGGTCAGCAACTTTATGCCAACCCCATCTATTCAGTAGTCACATTATCCCCTCAGATGTATAACGAGATGTATGATGAACTGGAAGGGACACGTTTCCTATCAAACAATTGGAATAAGAGTAAGTATTTAATAAGTATTGCCAATCACCACGACAAGTTCAGAACTGATTATCCTATCAAGGTATGTTTACAACCAGAAATTGTTCAGGAACCAGACCCATCTATCGTTCTTTGCAGTCCTGCAGAAAAGGGCAATGCCATAGCCAATCTGGTGCACTCTACCATTTCCCAAATAGGAGATTCTACAGATGTAAGGAATAATTTAAAACTCATTAACCTCATAAAAGATCAGGTGTATTTCAAAATCAAATTATGCCGTGACATTTATAAAAATGTCGAGTGTTTAAGGACATTTATTAATGAACATTGCTACCTTCATCACTAAGACAGCACGAATACATATGGGTACATACCAGTATTTTGTTCATAATCCAGAGTTTTTAAAAGTTAGGGAATCTATCGATTTATGTGTTGATAGAACACTGATCGCATATCATTTCGATGCTGTTGAAATAATACCCTATGGTGTCCAGCCTGATACTAACGCAATTTTTGGTGGTGTAGTTGACCATGACGGCCATTTTATTGAACATTCGGCACGGAGTTGTTTCGCACCGAATGTCGAATCCTATGTTAAGAATGATAAAACATTAGAGACCTATTTGCCCTTGCTGGTCTTGATGTGTCAAAATATGTTTATATTACAAAGGAAACACATTGTAATCATATTGTTATTCCTGAAAGCAGTATTATTGGAGGTGCCGATGGACGAAGACTTATTTGTCAATCCAGATTCTTAGATGTTGAGTGGTATAAATACATATTGGAAAACCCTTTTTCCCCTGAACGGCATTTTTAGTCAAGAGTAATCAAATATTTAAAAAAGAGAAAAAATGGCTTATAAATTAAATGATGCGAAAATGTTCGCAGACATAACCGATGGTTTTGCTATTGTCATCAATTCCGAAACAGGAGTGTACTACGGAATGAATCCATTTACATCAAGCATCTTTGACAATTTAGTTAAAGGATGTTCTGTCGATGCAATTATTGCACAGGTGATGTCATTTGAAGGATGTCCAGGTGACTTCCCTAATAGTATTGACAACTTGGTTAAGGAATTACTTGAGAAAGAACTGATTGCGCCAGAAGATGAGACGATATCTACTTGCGATGTCAGCAGTGATTATGCTAAAGACTGTCACTTTGAAATCAGTTGGGATGAGTTCAAGGATGCACAAGAACTTCTATTAGCAGATCCTATTCACGAGGTTCGCGAAGAAGAAGGATGGACTCCAGACTTTTCGTCACTCAATCAGGACACGGAAGATGTTGCACAAAGGGAGGCAAAGAAGAAATAAAATGCCAAAAATCTCAATAATTGTTCCAGTATATAATACTGCTCCTTTTCTATGCCAATGTCTTGACAGTGTTTGTTCCCAAACACTCAAAGATATTGAGATTATTTGCATAGATGACTGTTCTACTGACGGATCGTCTCAAATTCTTGAATCATACGCTGAAAAAGATAGCAGAATCAGATATATACAGCAAAAAGCTAATTCCGGACCTGGGGCGGCCAGAAATGTCGGGTTGTCAATAGCTTCCGGACAGTACATAGGTTTCGTTGACTCGGATGATTGGATAGATGAAAATTATTTTGAGTCATTGTATTCAGTTGCTGAGGCACGGGGTGCCGATATTGTATATAATGCAAACATAGTCAAGGAGATGCCCGAATCTTCAGAGCCTCTGATATGGTTAGGTTCTCCTCATGTTACAGAGAATGGATTTTTTATCAGCAAAGAGATATCTGCCAATTACACCAATCCATCAATGTTTGCTCATTTATTTAGAAGACCTTTTTTGGCTTCTATTAAATGTACATGCCCTGTTGAATATAATATCGGAGAAGATATATTTTTTCATATCGTATCCAGTATGCATGCCGATTCCATCTATGCGTTTGCCGGTCCGACCTATCACTACCGAAAAAACAAGAAAAGTATAACAAACACAATTTCTCCATTCAATGTAAACACCGTTAGGTTTTATAGAGACATCGTCAATTATTTTGGTTCCGGAATCTACAAAAGTTCTTTTAAGCTTAAGTTATATAACGCAGATTTATTTTCTGGGATTTGTAATGAACGTGGATTCTTGGAGGTGAAACGATACTTGGAAAGTCTGTCGGAGTACTTTGACAAGTCAGGAGTATGTCTTTCTGATTTTGACAAGTATGCCATCGGGAACATTATTCAATCCAGTTCTTTTGAAGAGATGTCAAAAAGAATAGGCAGGGAGCCTTGGGTTAGATACACAACTATGGAACGAATTAAAAATAAGATGAAAGTGAAAATTTCGGTCATAATCCCTATATACAACACAGAGCAATATGTTGGCAGATGCTTGAAAAGTGTGTGTGAGCAGACTTTTCACAATTTGGAAATAATTTGTGTGAATGATTGTTCGACCGACAGGTCGCTCGATATGGTAAAACAGGTGGCCGTCGAGGACAATAGAATCCAGCTGATAGACTTGAAGGAGAATATGGGGGTAAGCAATGCCAGAAACACGGCACTGAAGGTGGCTCGTGGGGAGTATGTTTATTTTATGGATTCGGATGATTGGATTGATGCTGGTTTCCTTGAGGAAATGTATGATAAGATTAAAAGTCAAAACGCTGATTTAGTAATTAATTCATATTATGTGAAAGAATATGATGACATAAAAAAGAACACTGTCAGTTCATTCGATTTGGTCAGTGCTCAAGGTTCTTGGCTGTCTTCAAAAGTAATGCAGGTTAATTTCCCTCCTGTTGTCTGGGCAAGGATATTCAGAAAATCATTCCTTGATGAGCATAAAATAACACATCCCATTGTTAAATGTGGGGCGGAAGACATTGCCTTTTCATATTCATGTGATTTGACCAATGTCTCTGTTTATGCTTTTAGGGGACACAATGCATATCACTATTATCAACGACCTACTTCGGCCATGCACAACCCAAATAGGGGGTTCCATTATTTTGAAGCGTTCAACTATCTCGTTGCTTATTTGAGAAGAAATTGTATTTCTTTGGATGGCATCAAACTTTTCTATGTGGAGTCTCTGATAATTGATACAGAGGAGAAATATAACTTCGTCAAGAATTACCTGTCATCTATCGATGAGCAGATAACAACTTCAGCTTCGCTCTATAATGAGCAGGAGCATTTTCTCGTGCGAATCATGAAGGAAACACAGAGCTATTCCCAATATGTCTCCTTGTATAATCCAAACGTAGCCCTCAGTTTTATCAAGAATAAAATGACCCATCGAAAATGAATGAACTCATTTCTATAATCATCCCTGTCAAGAACGGCAGTAATTTTTTGCAGGAAGCCCTTGACCATATCAAGGCTCAGGAGATGGATGTCGAGATAATTGTAATTGATGACGGGTCAAGAGACAATACGTCCGAGATTGCGGCAAGAAATGGATGTATCGTACATCGTCAGGAAGTCTGCAGGGGACAGGTCGTTGCGAAGAATATAGGACTGAAAATTGCCCAAGGGGTTTTCATTATGTTCCATGACCATGATGACATCATGCGTGATGGTGCGCTAAGGGCAATTTATGATGCCTTTGATGAAGATACTGCTGCAGTGATGGCAAAGGTGAAGGACTTTTACACACCGGGAATGACTGAAGAACAGAAACGACATACTCCGATCAAGGAAGAACCATATTTCGGACTATTTACAGGAGCAGTCCTTACCAGAAAATCCGCATTTGATTCAATTGGCAACTTTAATCCTTCGTTGAATACGGGGGAGATTATGGAGTGGGAACATGGACTAAAGCAAAATGGACTGACAATAAGGAAGATAGATATCATTGCCACAGATCGTCGCGTCCATAACTCCAATTATGGCAAGACGAACAGAGAGAAAGAATTCAAGGATTATGCGGCAGTATTGAGAGCACGCATTATGGCAGCAAGGAATGAGAGTAATTCGTCAGATAATACTAATTAATGAATGAAAAAACAAATTTCAAGTATCCGATTGTCGTTGTTTGAGGCGTTGTCTGTTGCATTGGGGACGAACGTTTCGGCAGAATTCAAATTCTCTTCAGTGGAATGGGATGAACTATTTTCTCAGGCGCAGAAGCAGGAAGTGCTGGCATTGGCCTTCGATGGGGTGAATAAATCAAAGAACAATCTTTCCCTGCAACAGAAGACGAAATGGGGCTTTCTGGTGGTTCCTCTGAAGCAGAGAAATCTCCATCAGAAACAGGTTGTCTTTAAGTTGAGAGATGCGCTTGCTGTCCATGATATCCCTTTGATGATATTGAAGGGGCTCGGATTCTCCAGGTCCTATCCTAATCCTGCTCTTAGGGAGTGTGGTGATATTGACATATATACGTTAGGGCACTATTCTGAGTCGAATGAATTGTTTGTTTCCAGTGGGGTTCAAATAAAGTCGGAGGATGAAAAGCACTGTGCTTTCAGTTATGATGGAGTCGAAGTGGAGAATCATTTGAAGATGAACTATGACCTGAATCACGCAAACAATGTGTTGGGACGGGAATTCGCTACAAGATTTGATCAGAATCCCGAAATTGATCCCGATTATCCTGGCATCATGTTCCCCGAAAGGAATATTTGCGCCCTGCATATGATGATGCACACGATTTCGCATTTGGCGTGGTCCGGCATCTCCTTGAGGCATCTGGTGGATTGGACTATGTTCCTGAGACGGTATGCAGAGCAATTGGATTTTGGATATCTGGATTCAATCTGGAGGGAATCTGCACTTGCATCGACCGTTGGGATACTGACGAGAATTTGCAATGAATATCTGGGTGTTGTCCCGTTTCCTCTTGACTATGATTCAATGTACCTCGAAAAGGATTACGAGTATATTTTGTCCGATATTCTCAAACCTTCTGAAACCCCATCCGAGTATAAAAGCTTATTGAAGAAAATTCTAATCAAGACTGACCGGTATTTCCGACGTTGCCGCAAGCACAAGATTGTATATAAAGAGCCGTTTCCAGACAGCTATCTGAAAGATATAGGGATAACCAAGTTGTTGTGTCAATCATCACCAAAATGATTACTTGGAGAAAAATCTTGTGTTATCTGTCTCATCTGGCTTATCCTGCCTTGGGGGATATTTGGATGTTGCATCGTGTTACGGGGGAATTTCAGTTGCCTGATGCTACTTGCAATGGTGTGCCATGTGCACGGTGGACAATTACACCACGTATGTTGGAAACCCTGATTTCCGACAATCTCAGGCAAGGGAAAAAGTTCGTTTCTATTGGCGTGGTGCTGAATGAAGTGGAACGTCCATTGAATTTACGTTCGTTGTTGCGACTTGACAAAAAGTGGATATGTGTAACGTTGGACGATGGATATTTGGACAATTATCAGGAGGCTGTTCCCATATTTAGGAAATATGGCATCCCTTATTGCCTTTTCGTGGCTGATGGATTTCTGGGAACTACGTTCAAACCACGTAGTGATGCCCCTATGATGATGAATGCATCCCAATTGTTGGAATTGAGCAGAGATACTCTTTGCACGATAGGTGCCCATACGGTGACTCATCCAGATATGGCTTTACTGACTGAAGAGGAACAAGTGCAGGAATTGTTGATGAACAAATATAATTTAGAGAAAATGTTGGATAGAAAGATATCGTGTTGTGCCATTCCTGGGGGATTGGCCAATCCACATAAAACCGTTGTTGCAAAAAAAGCAGGTTTTTGTGCTCAATTGGATGGTTATGGCGGACATGTACGTAGAGGAGTGACTTTGTGGCGGATTCCTAGAATTATACCTATATTGTGATGAAACTACTCGATTATGTAAAAGGTCGGTTGTGTTATGAAAAAATACGACCTCTCATTTATGATGAGACACTGCGGCGAAAATACAGTACAGGCAGTGTGGTTGGTAACGGTTTGAGCGGGAAAACAGCCCTTGTAACTGGTGCTGGAGGTGGTATTGGACGTGCCATTGTTCAGCGGTTCATTCATGAGGGATGTCGTGTCGTAATGACAGACAAATCGATGGGTGTATTGGAACATTCGTTGGCACAGTTGGAATTTGGCATGAATCAGGCTCCTGTCTTATTGCCGATGGATCTTATGCAGATTGATTGTCTGGGTGAGTTCGCGCGAAAGGTTATGCATGACTATCCGATTTCTATTTGGATAAACTGTGCGGGAATGATGCATGAGGCCGATAAGTGTGGAAGGATAAATTTGGACGAATTGGAGTGGAGGCAATTGATGAGTGTCAATTTTGATAGTGTGACTACTTTGGTTCCTATTATCGCAGATATGATGAGCCAAGAATGTGTGCATGGTTGTATTATCAATATTGCTTCTATTCTTGCTTATTCCCTTCGATTTAGTCACACTGCTTATGCCATTTCAAAAATCGGACTGGTGCGATATGTGGAATGTATAGCACCAGTTTATGCTGGAAAAGTGTCGATTGTCAACATCGCTCCTGGTACGGTAGTTACTCCGATGGGAGTAGGGCAATATCAATCAGATATATCCCGATGCACTAATTTACTGAATCACTTAATCATACCAGAGGAAATGGCAGCTTTGGTGGCTTTTGTCGCTGGGGGAGGAGTGGCATCGTATTTGTCGGGTAAAACAATTCAGGCATTTGCTGGCGAACAATTATGAAGCTGAAGACACGTATTAAACGCTGGATAGGAAAACCTGTCTATATTGAACATATTGTTGACTCGCGTAGTTGCCAATCCTTGAGCTCAAGCTATTCTGGTGGATCGCTTGCTGGCGACAGCGTATTTCTGATAACCGATTCTTTCGCATACAATACCGCATTTCGTGCAGTTGCACAAAGAGAGCAACTACAAGTATGTTGTGATGCCAGTGCTTCCTATCAGCATGTTGTCATAATGACTGAATTGAGGTCGTATCAAGATCATAAGGCAATAGCTAAACAGATTCTGGACATGGCTGAGCATTTGGCCGGAAAATTTACGAATGCCTCGATATGTGTCGCTGTAATGATATGCACTGATGACCTAGTTGAAGCCAACATTATTCGATATAAAGTTGAGTGTATGATTCGTGTCATGGCAATCATCTTGTCAAAAAAAGGTGTTGTGTGTAATGGACTTTATACGGATTCGTTAACTCATCTTTCGTTAAACACAATATGTAATTCTATCGTTTTTCTATGTTCTCGTTATGGGCAGGTTATGGATGGCCATGTTATTGCGTTGGATGCAAGGGGATAAGTAATATTTGAAAAACAACTTGGTAAAGTTTATACCACAGATAAATGATAGTTGAGTCCGCTTTAAAAAGTCAGCCATTCAGCCAACTATAATTATTACGTTTGTTTACAACACTAGATTGTTCTTTGAAATTTTGTGGTCTGGAGATTTTGTTTACCTTTATAGTCGAAATCAAGACCTATCAAGATGTTCAAAAAAAGCGAAAATATCAAGCAACTCGGGTTGTTCTCAAGCCCATCCATGGTGATGTGCAAGCGTGAGAGCGATGAGATAGATGACCCTATGGCATGGCACAACCAGTTCTACAAGAATGTCACCTCATGTATTGATGAGGAGATATTCCGTCCTCTGTATGTTGACAGCAAGATGGGTGCGCCTACGAAGGATATCCGTATTCTCTGTGCGATGCGTATTCTCAAAGAGGGAGCACGCTGCAACGATATTCAGCTTTACGAAAACATCCGCTTCAACCTTGTCTGGCGCAGAGCCCTCGGTCTGTTTGACATGAGTGACCAGTGTCCGTGCATAACAACAAGACTCGATACAGAGGTC
>DCGV01000118.1 GCA_002314725.1 Bacteroidales bacterium UBA1769 | reverse complement strand
CTTATGCGAAAATCATCTCCGACAGCCACCCCTTTTACGATGACCTGCAAGCTATCATACTGTCGGAAACCCGGCCAAATCGGTACCATCTCCGACACCCTGTGAAAATAATATGCCTCTCAGTGCGCTGAAGTGACATTTTTCAATCACTGCTGTCGGAGATGAATTTCAGGTTAGCCAGAGTCCTGAGTTCAGAGTCCAGAGTTCAGAGTTTAAACTCTTAACTCTTAGCTCTTAGCTCTTAGCTCTTAGCTCTTAGCTCTGGACTCTTAACTCTCAACTCTCAACTCTCTTCTCGTATCGAAAAATTGTGGCTGGTTTTTGTAAAAATTGTTACTAAAACTGTGTGATTTCTTATAATTTTTATGTGATAATTACTTATTGCGTCAGAATTGTAATTTTGCAATAGCTAGAAATGCTTGATTATTAGATAATTAGAATAAAAATATTTTGTAATTACAAATTCATTTACTAACTTTGTCTCGGTTAAAAAAGAATAATCAATGTTGTCAATTATCATTATCGTCTTGAACGTCCTCTCTTTGCAAAGATGTGGACTGGGAAGGTAATGAATTGAACAACAATTTTTAGAAATATTAATTCGACCTTCTCAGTGCTATGGGAGGGTTTTTTTGTAAATAATATGTTCAAGAATCAATTAAGAAGTTCTATTACCGTAGAAGGAAGGAGAATGGCAGGTGCCAGAGCTCTTTGGATTGCAGGCGGTATGAAAAAAGAGCAAATGGGCAAACCCGTAATCGCTATCGTTAATTCTTTTACTCAATTCGTTCCTGGTCATACACATCTTCAAAAGATCGGTCAAATCGTTCGCGATGAAATAATCTCTTTAGGTTGTTATGCTGCAGAATTTGATACTATAGCTATTGATGATGGTATCGCAATGGGACATGATGGTATGTTGTATTCACTTCCATCACGCGAGGTGATTGCAGATAGTGTTGAATATATGGTTAATGCTCACAAAGCTGATGCTATGATATGTATCAGTAATTGTGATAAGATTACTCCAGGTATGTTGATTGCGTCGATGAGATTGAACATACCTACCATTTTCGTTTCTGGCGGTCCTATGGAAGCAGGAATTCTTGGAGATGCTAAACTGGATTTGATAGATGCAATGGTAAAATCTGCAGATTCTTCAGTATCTGATAAAGATGTATCTGAAATTGAGAGTTGCGCATGCCCTGGTTGCGGATGCTGCTCAGGAATGTTTACAGCTAACTCGATGAACTGTCTTACTGAAGCTATCGGACTTGCTCTCCCTGGAAATGGCACAATACTGGCGACTCATAAAAAACGTGAAGAGCTTTTCCGTAAAGCTGCTAAACAACTTGTTGAGAATACATATAAATATTATCGTGACGGTGACGAGTCAGTTCTTCCAAAGAGCATTGCTACTCGTGGTGCATTCTTGAACGCTATGACACTTGATATAGCAATGGGTGGCTCGACAAATACTGTGCTTCACCTTCTTGCAGTAGCAAATGAAGCTGGTGTCGATTTCAAGATGTCTGATATAGATAAACTATCAAGAAAAGTCCCATGCCTATGTAAAGTTGCTCCTAATACTCAAAAATATCACGTTCAAGATGTTGGAAGAGCTGGAGGAATCGTTGCCATTATGAATCAATTGGCAGACGCTTCTCTTGTTGACACTTCATTGCCAAGAGTAGATGGTATGACTTTGAAAGAGGAGATTGAAAGATATTGTATCGATAAACCATCTGCCGATAAGGATGCTACAAAGATTTACTACTGTGCTCCTGCAAATAAATTCAGTACCGAGATGGGGTCACAAGAGAATTATTACTCTTCATTCGATATGGATAGAAAAGATGGCTGTATCCGTAGTGTGGCAAATGCCTATACCAAGGACGGTGGTCTGGCAGTTCTTTTCGGAAATATCGCAGAAGATGGTTGTGTTATTAAAACTGCCGGTGTTGATGAATCTATTTGGCATTTTGAGGGTCCTGCTAAAGTATTTGATTCTCAAGAAGAGGCATGTGAAGGTATTTTGGGTGGAAAGGTGAAAAGTGGTGATGTTGTAATGATTCTTTATGAAGGACCCAAAGGTGGCCCTGGTATGCAAGAGATGCTTTATCCAACATCATATATCAAATCAATGCATCTTGGTAAGGAGTGTGCGTTGATTACTGATGGTCGATTCAGCGGTGGTACCTCTGGGTTGAGTATCGGTCACGTATCGCCAGAGGCTGCTGCCGGTGGAAATATTGCTCTTGTCAAGGATGGTGACATTATTGAAATTGATATAAAAAACAGATCTATTAATGTTAAATTATCATCATCAGAGTTGCAATCAAGACGTGATGCTGAGCTGAAACGTGGAAAAGCCGCTTTTACTCCTCCAAGGCGTAACCGTGCTATTCCAAAGAGTTTGAAAGCATACGCTTCAATGGTTAGCTCTGCTGACAAGGGTGCTGTAAGAATAATAGAATAAATAAATTGATATGGAGATTTTTCAAGGTTCGGAGATTCTGATGAAATCTCTTCTCGAAGAGGGAGTAGATGTGATGTTCGGTTATCCTGGTGGTCAGATAATGGCTGTCTATGATACATTATACTACTATACCGATAAATTGAGACATATTCTTGTACGTCATGAGCAGGGTGCAGTTCATGCTGCTCAAGGATATGCAAGGATAAGAAGAAGACCTGGAGTAGTTATTGTTACTTCTGGTCCAGGTGCTACGAATGTTATTACCGGTATTGCCGATGCAATGGCCGATTCAACTCCACTTGTTGTTTTGGCAGGCCAAGTTGGTCTTTCGGAACTTGGCTGTGATGCATTCCAAGAGGCCGATGTCATTGGTTTGACCAGTCCTATCACAAAGTGGAATTACCAAGTACGTCATGCTTCAGAAGTTGCATGGGCTGTATCAAGAGCTTTCTATATTGCCAATTCAGGTCGACCTGGTCCTGTTGTCCTAGACCTTACTCGTGATGCGATGATTGAATTTGCTGATTATGAGTACAAGAAATGTGATTTCATCAGGACATATATACCAAAACATGACCTATCTGAAAAGAGTATTCAGGATGCAGCAGATATGATTAATGCTTCAGAAAAGCCATTCGTTGTTTTTGGTCATGGCGTTCAGATTTCAAATGCTGAGAAGGAACTGAAAGATTTCCTATCAAAGGGTAATATACCTGCAGGATCAACACTTCTTGGTCTAAGTTCTCTTCCTACTGATTTTAATCTCTATCAAGGTATGATTGGTATGCATGGTAATCTGGCATGCAATGTTCAGACGAATGAGTGTGACTTGTTGATTGCAGTAGGTATGCGTTTTGATGATAGGGTTACTAGGACCCTTTCTAGTTA
Organism: Bacteroidales bacterium UBA1769; assembly: GCA_002314725.1. Classification (GTDB taxonomy): domain Bacteria; phylum Bacteroidota; class Bacteroidia; order Bacteroidales; family UBA932; genus Cacconaster. The sequence goes on along the minus strand of DCGV01000118.1, from coordinate 43,146 downwards.
TGCAAAACAAGCCAAGATAATTCATATAGATATCGATCCTGCCGAAATCAACAAGCTTGTAAAGGTTGATTTAGGAATAGTTGGCGATGCCAAGGAGGTGCTTGCAGCTCTGGCTAAGAAGATGGTATTTAAAGAGCGTAAAGATTGGCTAAAGGCATTTGATGATCTGTATGAAATTGAGATGAATAAGGTCATTAAACCGGCTATCAATCCTGAAAGTGGTGATATAAGGATGGGTGAGGTCGTTGATGTAGTTTCTCAACGTTCTGGTGGTAATGCTGTTATCGTTACAGATGTTGGACAGAATCAGATGATGGCTGCAAGATATTCACAATTCAAAAACAGTGACAGTTTTATCAGTTCAGGTGGATTGGGCACAATGGGTTTCGGCCTTCCTGCTGCAATGGGTGCAAAAATTGCAGTTCCGGATCGTGAAGTTTGTCTTTTTGTAGGAGATGGTGGATTGCAAATGACAATTGAGGAGTTTGGTACTATTATGCAGGAGAAGGTGGCTGTCAAGATAGTTCTATTAAATAACAACTGTTTAGGAAATGTACGTCAATGGCAACAACTGTTCTTCGGCGGTAGGCTTTCGTTTGTCGATATGATTAATCCTGATTATCAAAAATTGGCAGAGGCATACGATATTAAATATGCTGAAGTTACCAGTAGGGATCAATTGACAGCTGCTGTTGATAAGATGCTTCAATCAGATGAGCCATATCTACTTAATATTCATGTAATGGAGTTGGATAATGTAATGCCAATGGTTCCTATGGGGCACGGTATTGAAAGCATTATGCTCTCTGAAGACGAATGGTATAAAAAGGAGAATTGATTATGAATCAAGATCGTTATACAGTTTTAATATATACTGAGGATCAAATTGGACTACTTGTCCAAATTTCTAATATCTTTACAAGACGAAGTTTGAGCATCTGGAGTATGTATGCAGTACCATCCAATATTGAGAACGTCCATACGATTACAATCATTGCTGATGGTCCAGAGGAGAAGATGATACAGGCAAAAATGCAACTCGAAAAACGCATGGAGGTTATCAGAGTCTATATTGACAAAGGTAATACCATCGAAGGGTGGCCTATGAGTCCATCTGCAACATCTCAAAGAGATAATGAGATAGAACAATTTTTAAATGATAGAAACAAACAAATTAAATAAATAACAATTATTATGGCAAAAATTAACTTTGGCGGCGTTGAAGAAAATGTAATGACCCGCGATGAATTCACATTGGCAAAAGCAAAATCAGTACTTGAAAAAGAGACAATCGCAGTTATCGGTTATGGTGTACAGGGTCCTGGTCAATCACTTAACCTTAGAGACAATGGTTTCAATGTAATCGTTGGACAGCGTGAGGGTAAAACTTATGATAAAGCTGTTGCAGATGGTTGGGTACCAGGTAAGACTCTTTTCGGCATTGAAGAGGCTTGTGAAAAAGCATCTATCATTATGTGTCTTCTTTCTGATGCAGCAGTTATGTCTGTTTGGCCAAAGATGAAACCTTATCTAACAAAGGGTAAAGCTTTATATTTCTCACACGGTTTCGCAATCACATGGAGTGACAGAACTGGTTGTGTTCCGCCTGCAGATGTTGACGTAATCATGGTTGCTCCTAAGGGTTCAGGTACATCATTGCGCCGTCTATTCCTTGAAGGCCGTGGTATCAACTCATCATTTGCTGTATATCAGGACGCAACAGGAAAAGCACTAGATCGCACACTGGCACTTGGTATTGGTATCGGTTCAGGATATCTATTTGAAACCACTTTCCAACGTGAAGCTGTTTCTGACTTGACAGGTGAGCGTGGTTCATTGATGGGTGCTATTCAGGGACTTCTACTTGCTCAATATGAAACTCTTCGTGAGCACGGTCACACTCCAAGTGAAGCATTTAACGAGACTGTAGAGGAACTTACTCAGTCTTTAGGACCTCTTTTCGGAGAGAATGGTATGGACTGGATGTATGCAAACTGCTCTACAACTGCACAACGTGGTGCTCTTGACTGGTTCCCTCGTTTCCATGATGCTATCAAACCAGTTTGCGAATGGTTGTATCTAAGCGTTCAGAATGGTACTGAAGCACAGATTTCTATCGATTCCAACTCAAAACCTAACTATCGTGAAGGCCTTGAAAAAGAGTTGAAAGCTATGCGCGAAAGCGAAATGTGGCAGACTGCAGTGACAGTTCGTACACTTCGTCCAGAAAATCAAAAGAAAAAATAATAATTAATGGATAAAAATAGAGTATACTTTTTTGATACTACGCTTCGAGATGGTGAACAGGTGCCTGGCTGCCAACTGAATACTGTAGAAAAGATTCAGGTGGCTAAGCAGCTTGAAAACCTTGGCGTGGATATCATTGAAGCAGGATTTCCGATTTCAAGCCCAGGAGATTTCAATTCCGTGATTGAGATCTCCAAGGCTGTATCTGAACCAGTTATTTGCGCATTGACCCGTGCCGTAGAGAAAGATATCGATGTGGCTGCGGATGCTCTTAAGTTTGCCAAACGCAAAAGGATTCATACTGGTATTGGAACTTCGGAGTCACACATAAAATACAAATTCAATTCTACACCTGAAGAGGTGCTTGAGAGAGCAGTCAAGGCAGTTAAATATGCCAGAAGATATGTGGATGACGTAGAGTTCTACGCTGAAGATGCTGGACGTACAGACAATGTTTTCCTGGCAAGGGTTGTCGAGGCTGTAATTGCAGCTGGAGCAACAGTTGTCAATATCCCGGATACAACAGGATATTGTCTTCCTTCAGAGTATGGTGCTAAGATCAAATTCCTTTGTGATAACGTTTCGAATATAGACAAGGCAATCATTTCTACACATTGCCATAATGACCTTGGAATGGCCACTGCCAATACTATGTCTGGCTTGATCAATGGAGCAAGACAGTGCGAAGTTACAATCAATGGTGTTGGTGAGCGTGCAGGTAATACTTCATTGGAAGAGATTGCTATGATTCTCAAGTCACATAATGATATAACCTTGACTTCCGGAATCAATACACAGAGTATCTACTCTATTAGCCGTACCGTATCAAGGCTGATGAATATGCCTGTGCAACCGAATAAGGCGATTGTTGGTAAGAATGCCTTTGCCCACTCGTCCGGAATTCACCAGGATGGTGTGATCAAGAATACAACAACTTACGAAATCATTGATCCAAAAGATATCGGACTTGATACAAACTCTATCGTACTGACAGCTAGAAGTGGACATGCTGCGTTGAAGTTCAGACTTGATCATCTGGGTGTGAATCTTACTGGATTGGATCTGGATAAGATATATCAAGATTTTCTAGTTTTGGCCGATAGTAAGAAAGAGTTGAATGATGAAGATATTCTACATCTTGTAGGAAAAGATGCATCAAAGAATCAGACTGTGAAGATTAATTGGCTTCAGGCGTCCAGTGGTGTAGGTATGAAACCGCACGCTTCGATAGGGCTTGACGTAGCTGGTAAGTCGTTTGAGGCTGCAGCTATGGGAAATGGTCCTGTGGATGCTGCAATCAATGCACTTCGCCAGATTATTCGCCAGAATATTACAATCAATGAATTTACGATCCAAGGTGTTACAAAGGGCTCTGACGATTGCTGCAAGGTTCACATGCAAGTTGAATACGAAGGCATGTATTATTATGGTTATGCCGCTTCAACAGATATTGTCAACGCTTCTGTTAATGCCTACGTTGATGCTATCAATAAAATTGATGATTTAATAGAGAAATAATGAATACGCTATTTGATAAGATTTGGGATGCTCATGTTGTCAATCAGATAGAAGATGGCCCCGTTCAGCTTTATATCGACAGACTATATTGCCATGAGGTAACAAGCCCACAAGCTTTTGACAGTATGCGTGCAAGAGGTATTAAATGTTTCAGACCGGAGAAGATCTTCTGTATGCCTGATCATAATACCCCAACACGCAATCAAGATAAACCTATTGAAGAACCAATCTCCAAGAAACAGGTTGATACTCTTGAAGCTAATGCAAAAGAGTTCGGCCTTACACATTTCGGAATGATGAATGATCACAATGGAGTTATCCATGTTGTTGGTCCGGAGAGAGGTCTATCTTTGCCTGGAATGACAATAGTGTGTGGCGATTCCCACACATCTACACACGGCGCTATGGGCGCAGTTGCCTTCGGTATTGGAACAAGCGAGGTTGAGATGGTTCTTGCATCTCAATGCATTCTTCAACAGAAACCCAAATCAATGCGGATAAGTGTAGAAGGTAAACTCGGTAAAGGCGTGACAGCAAAGGACGTTGCTCTTTACATTATGAAAGAGATTACCACAAGTGGTGCAACTGGGTATTTCATTGAGTATTCTGGTTCAGCTATCAAATCCATGTCAATGGAGGGCCGTTTGACTCTATGTAACCTTTCTATCGAAATGGGAGCTCGTGGTGGATTCATTGCGCCTGATGAGACTACTTTCGAATATGTCAAAGGTCGTGAATATGCGCCAAAAGGTGAAGATTGGGACCGGGCATTGGCATATTGGAAGACTCTAAAGAGTGGAGAAGATGCTGTATTCGATAAAGAGATTGTATTTAAGGCTGAGGATATTGAACCAATGATTACTTATGGTACAAACCCTGGTATGGGCATGGGTATCAATTCTGCCATTCCTATGGATACTCCTGAGAAATCTCTCAATTACATGGACTTCAAAGCCGGAGAAAAACTTACAGGTAAAAAGATTGACTATGTTTTCCTTGGTGCATGTACCAATGGCCGTATCGAGGATTTCAGAGCATTCGCATCTATTGCCAAGGGTCGTCATAAAGCTGAAAATGTAATCGCATGGCTTGTTCCTGGCTCTTGGATGGTATATAATCAGATAAAAAGTGAAGGACTTGATAAAGTTCTGGAAGAGGCAGGTTTCGAGATTAGACAGCCAGGTTGCTCAGCATGTTTGGCTATGAATGAAGATAAGATTCCTTCAGGTAAATATTCGGTTTCGACAAGTAATAGAAATTTTGAAGGTCGTCAGGGACCTGGTTCCCGCACCCTTTTGGCAAGTCCCCTTACTGCGGCTGCGGCTGCTGTTACCGGTGTAATTACTGATCCTAGAACTCTTTTATAGAAACGTATGAAACAGAAATTTGATATAATACAGAGCACTTGTGTGCCACTGCCATTTGAAAATATTGATACAGATCAGATTATTCCTGCCCGTTTTCTGAAAGCAACTACTAATGATCAGGCATTCTTCGGCGAGAATCTGTTCAGAGATTGGCGTTATCGTCCTGACGGAAGCAAGAATGAGGATTTTGTCCTAAACAATCCAAAGTTCAGTGGAGAGATTCTTGTTGCTGGTAAAAACTTCGGTTCCGGATCAAGTCGTGAACATGCTGCATGGGCAATTGCGGGTTATGGATTCAGAGTTGTTATTTCCAGTTTCTTTGCAGATATTCACAAAAACAATGAGCTGAATAACTTTGTTCTTCCAGTTGAGGTGTCTCCAGCATTTCTTCAATCCATTTTTGACGAGATTGCAAAAGATCCAAAAACTGAACTGAAGGTTGATGTTCCAGCTCAGAGCGTTACAATCCTTTCAACCGGCAAATCCGAAAAGTTCCAGATTAACGGTTATAAAAAATATTGCTTGATGAACGCAATGGATGACATCGATTATCTATTGGGTCAAAAATCAAAAATAGAGGCTTGGGAGTCATCAAAAAGATAGGTCAAATGATAGAGATAATGGATACTACGCTCCGAGATGGAGAGCAGACTGCTGGCGTTTCATTTAATACAGATGAAAAATTAGCTATTGCACACCTCTTGCTTGACGAATTGAAAGTCAACAGGATAGAGGTGACATCCGCTCGTGTATCCGAGGGTGAGCGTAATTCATTTACCAAAATATGCAATTGGGCCAGTAATAATGGATATCTTGACAGAGTAGAAGCATTAGGTTTTATAGATGATGGATGCTCTGTAGATTGGATTTATTCAGCAGGAGGTCGTGTAGTGAATTTGTTGATGAAAGGTTCGCTTAAACATTTGACTACCCAGTTGAAAAAGAGTCCTGAACAGCATGTCAGTGATGTGAAGAGATGTATTGAAAAAGCAGTCTCTCTTGGTATGGATGTGAATCTATATCTGGAAGATTGGTCTAATGGCATGATCTCTTCACCGGAGTATGTCTTCTTCGTAATGGATTCGTTGAAGGAGAGTGCCGTCAAACATTTTATGATCCCCGATACTCTAGGCGTCCTCACTCCAGATAAAACTTATGAGTTTTGTAAGGCGATGACTTCAAGGTACAGTGACAAATGCTTCGATTTTCATCCTCATAATGATTATGATTTAGCTGTCGCAAATGTCTATGAAGCTGTTAGAGCAGGTGTCAATGGAGTTCACACTACTGTGAATGGTTTGGGTGAAAGAGCCGGTAACGTTCCTGTATCTAGTGTGCTTGTTATCCTGAACGATCTTTTGCTATGTGAAAACTCACTTGATGAGACAAAATTATTAAAGGTCTGTAGATATGTTGAGAGTATATCAGGTGTAAGGATTCCTAATAATAAACCTGTTATCGGTCAGAATGTATTCACTCAGACAAGTGGCGTCCATGCTGATGGAGACAAAAAGGGTGATCTATACAGGAATGCTTTGAAGCCTGAACGTTTTGGAAGAGTCATGGAGTATGCGCTTGGTAAGACAAGTGGGAAAGCAAATATTGATAAGAATCTGGAAATGCTTGGCATCAAGTTAACTCCTGAACAGAGACAACTGGTCACCGAGAGAGTGGTTGAACTTGGAGACAAGAAGGAGTGCATGAGTGCTGAGGATTTGCCATTTATCATCGCAGACGTTCTTAAGACAGATTCTAATTCAGGTCCTGATAATATTCATATTGTTAATTACAGTCTTCAATTGGCCAAGGGGATGCATCCTGTCGCTACATTGAAGATAAATATCCACGGGGAAGTTTATGAGCAGACTGCTGCTGGAGACGGTCAGTATGATGCCTTTATGAAAGCCCTTTGGAAGATATATGACAGACTCGGGAAGTGCTATCCAAAATTGACCGACTATCAAGTTAAGATTCCACCTGGAGGTCATACTGAGGCCCTTGTTGAAACTGCGATATCATGGGATTACAACGGCCATAACTTTAGAACCAGAGGCCTGGATGCAGACCAGACTGAAGCTGCAATCAAGGCCACTATTAAAATGCTGAATATTATAGAAAACAAATTGATATAAATAATATGAAATTTAAAATTGCTAAGTTACCGGGAGATGGTATTGGCCCGGAGGTTGTTGATCAAGCCGAAAAAGTTGTAAAAGCTGTATGTAAAAAGTTTGGTCACGAGGTTTCATTTGAATTCGGTTATATTGGAGCATGTGCTATCGACAAATATGGCACTCCATATCCAGAAGAGACTCACAAGATTTGTCTGGAGAGCGATGCAGTTCTGTTAGGAGCAGTGGGCGATCCAAAATATGATAATGATCCGACATGCCAGGTTAGACCTGAAAAGGGTTTGCTTGCCATTAGAAAACAATTGGGTCTATATGCAAACTTGCGTCCTGCCGGTACTTTCAGCGCATTGATTCACAAATGTCCTATCAAGGAGGAGATTGTCAAAGGGGCTGAACTCCTTTGTGTCCGTGAGCTGATTGGCGGTATGTATTTCGGCGATAAAGGTCGTACTGATGACGGCAATACCGCATACGATACTTGCATTTATCATCGTGATGAGATAGAAAGAATTTTAAAGGTGTCATTTGAATATGCAATGGGAAGAAAGAAACATTTGACACTAGTTGACAAATCTAATATCCTTGAGACTTCAAAACTATGGAGACAAATAGCTCAAGAGATGGCTCCACAATATCCAGAAGTTAAATTGGATTATATGTATGTTGACAATGCTGCAATGAAACTTATTACAGACCCAAGATTCTTTGACGTCATTGTAACAGAGAATACATTCGGTGATATACTTACGGATGAAGCTAGTTGTATTTCAGGTTCAATGGGTATGCTTCCTTCCGCTTCTATCGGTGATAAGAGTTTCCTTTTTGAACCAATCCACGGATCCTATCCTCAAGCTGCCCGTCTGAACAAGGCGAATCCTGTAGCCGCTATCCTTTCTGCTGCTATGATGTTTGAATACGCTTTCAATTTGAAAGCTGAAGGCAAGTGCATCAGAGATGCTGTTTCAGCAGCACTTCACAGTAATATCGTTACTGAGGATTTGGCAGAGAATTTCCAATCCTATACAACTACAGAGGTAGGGGATTGGATTGCTAAATATATTTATAGTGGAGAGTTAGATTAGTTAATTATTATTAAGAAATATTATGCAAAATATTAATTGGGAAGCACTTGGTTTTGATGCCTACACAACCAAGACCCTTATTCAAGCACGTTGTATAGATGGTAAATGGCAGCCAATCACAGAGACAGACAATTTCTCTTTTACACTTGATCCTTTTGCATGCATGATGCACTATGCAATTTCATGTTTTGAGGGTTTGAAGGTGTTCAGACAGAAGGACGGTAAAGTGGCCATTTTCAGACCTGATGAAAACGCAAAACGTCTTAAAAGAACAGCTGACTTCCTTGGACTTCCTGCACCTGATGAGGCGAAGTTCTTTGATATGTGTGAACGCTGTGTTAAAGCCAATTTGGAATATCTACCTCCTTACGGACACGATGCATCAATGTATTTGAGACCATTGCTTATCGGAACCAAACCAAAGATGCAGTTGACTCCTCCAAATGAGGTTCTATTTACAATCATGTGTGCACCGGTTGGCTCATATTATGGTGGAAAGATGAGATCTATTCCTGCTGTTATTCCTTTGAATTACGATAGAGCTGCACCTCACGGTTCAGGTGGATACAAAGTGGCTGCAAACTATGCCGGTACTTTCAAACCATACCAAATTGCTCATGATCAAGGATATACTGAATTACTTTTCTTGAATTCACAGACACATGAATTCATCGATGAGTTTGGTTCATCAAATTTCTTTGGTATTAAAGGTGACAAATATGTAACACCTCTATCAGACAGTGTTTTACCGTCAATTACAAACAAAACCCTACAACAAGTTGCTGAGGATTTCGGAATGACTGTTGAAAGACGTGCTGTTCCTTATCAAGAACTGTCTGAGTTTGAAGGTGTTGCTGCATGTGGTACAGCTGTTGTTCTTCTTCCTGTTTCAAGGATTGATATGAAGCCTGTTCTGGAAGAGCCTGCAGTTTCACATCACTTCGAATATTGTAAAGATGCAGAGGTGAATCCTACTATCAAGAAACTATACGATAGAATCATTGATATCCAATTCGGTAATGTTGAGGATACTCATGGCTGGTGCCATATTGTAGAAGGTATTTAGTCTAGAGTCTAGAGTCCAGAGTCTAGAGTCCAGAGTTTTAACTCATATCAATAAATACCCTTTTAAGACGCAAGGTTAGGTTAGGCGTCTAAAAGGGTATTTATTGTTTCTCTCAACTCTCAACTCTAGACTCTCAACTACAATCTCACTCCCAACCCTGCAAGGATGAGAGTTCCTCCGGTGCCGAGTGTGGTTTCGAAGAATCCATAAACCTTGCTGGTTTCACCAATTGAAATGCCAATAGGAGAGATATATGGCATGATTGGTAAATAATTGGTTAACATTGCAATATCAATACCTACTCCAAAAGCTGAATAGAGGTGTGCATGCTTCATGTAGGCATATTTAACTCTGGCGAAACCGGATAGATAACCGTTGCATAACTCGAATTTCTTCTGTTTCAAATCAGGACCACCTTCCCAATAACCATTATCATAACCATTCTCCATAACTGATACCCAAGAACGATATTGATAGATACTGTAAGTTCCTGTGGTGATGCCTGCCATGGCAACGAAATCCCATCTGCGGTTTCTGTCCCAATTGAACGCGATATTTAACTGTTGGGCATGATGGTTCCGTTCGACAATACCTCCGCTATCTTTGCCCAATTCTTCAGGGAAGACCATTATCCCATTACTGGCAATAAGCCCGAAGATTGGTGGAATGCCTGATGAAATCTCAACGCTTGAGAGTTTGTAAGTATTGTCTTCTTGTGAAAAAACTGAAGTATTGAAAAATATTAATACTATTAATAAAAATAATCTTTTATTCCGAGTCATGTTCTTTTCAATTTAATAACAAAGATACATTTTTTGCAAAACGTTGAGGGTACTCCTGTTTAATAATTACTTAACTCAAGTTTCGCAAGTAACTAATTTGGTAATTATCAAAGTGTTTATGAGTACTTGCGAAAGTTGAATTACTTAAAAAGAAATCATAGGTTAATAATGCGTATATTTGTAAATGATTATTAGTAAATGAAACTTTATTAATCTTAAATATCTCTTTCTAAGAGATCTATTATAACCGATGCCATCTTTTCTTCAAGTAGAGAATCTATCAAAATCATACGGGCCAAAGGTCTTGTTTGAAAATATCTCATTCAATATAAATGAAGGGGATAAAATTGCTTTGGTTGCTCCTAATGGTACAGGAAAGACTTCTCTATTGAGAATACTCGCAGGTAATGATAAATCTGATACGGGCGGCAGTATTAAATTCCTTAAAGATATCAGAATAGCCTTTCTGGAACAGGAGTATGATTTCAATCCAGCGAATACCATTGAACAACAAATATTTGATGGTGATTTCGAAAGGGAATTGAGGATAAAGAGGATTCTTTCCGAACTTGAACTTGAACCCTCCCGCAAGATGTCTGATCTTTCGGGTGGAGAGGTCAAGCGTGTCGCCTTAGCCGATCTGTTGTCAAGGGATGCCGATTTCCTAATAATGGATGAGCCGACAAACCATATTGATGTTGAAGGTATCGAATATTTGGAAAGTTGGCTGAAACGCTCTCGCTGTACATTGTTTATGGTTACTCATGACAGGTATTTCCTTGACCGAGTATGTAATACAGTGATGGAGATGGATCATGGCAATATCTATATATATCGCGGTGATTATGAGAATTATCTTGAGAAAAGAGATGAACGCATCAGTAATTATAATGCGCAGACAGATAAGGTTCGTAATATCTTAAGGCGGGAACTGGAGTGGATGCATGCTACTCCATGTGCTAGAAGTGGAAAGGCTAAGTATAGAAAACAGGCATTCTGGGAGTTGAAGGATAGAGCTGACCAATCTTATATTGTTAAACAGGTCTCTATGGATGAGATCTCTAAAGGAACAAGATTGGGCAGCAAGGTGATTGATTGCAAGGATTTAAATTATGAATGGGATGGGAAGCCGGTAATAAGTCATTTTACTTACAATTTTCAAAGATTTGAAAGAGTAGGTATTGTCGGTGCTAACGGCATAGGCAAGACTACATTCTTGAATCTCCTGGCGGATAGTAATTTGGATTCAATAGAGAGAGGCGAATCCTTGAAGATTGGATTCTACCGTCAGCAAGGAATGGAATTCAATCCGGAAGATACAGTATTGGATGTTGTTCCTGATACACATCTTCTTGGGCAGTTCCTCTTCCCACATGATATGTTCTCAAGTAAGATAGCTCGTTTGTCCGGTGGAGAGAAACGAAGACTTTATCTATTGACGGTATTGATGCAGAATCCAAATCTTCTCATACTTGATGAACCTACAAATGACCTTGATATTGTTACCCTGAATGTCCTTGAAGAGTATCTTTTGGAATTCAAAGGCAGTTTGATAATAGTAACTCACGACAGACATTTTCTAGATAGACTGGTAGATCATCTTTTGGTTTTCTGTGGGGAAGGGATAATCAAAGACTTTATCGGTGGTTACTCCGAATATCGATCATTCATGGAGGACTTGAAAGCTGATAAGAGAAAAGAGGATAAAGCTCAGCTTGATCAACCGGTCAAAACGAAAACATTCTTAGGTGAACCTTCGCCAAGAAAAATGTCATATAAGGAGAAACGTGAGTTTGAAGAACTGGACTCAAGAATCGCGATATTGACAAAAGAGAGAGCCGAGATAGAGGCTGTTCTTGCCTCCGGCTCGGCTTCTTATGATGAAATTTCCAAAGCTTCAGCCCGCTTTCAAGAGATAAAGGATGAACTTGATATTGCTGAATTGCGTTGGTTGGAATTGTCGTGTATTGAGTAATTCCCTATAGATTGAAAGTTCGTTTTACAAATGGCAGATAGTTCTCCGGTAAAAAACCAAGATTGAATTCAACTAACAGCAGCTTTACGCAACTGAATTTTGCCAGTTCCTCATTCAATTTTTCCAAGGTGATACCCTTCCCGAAATATTTTTCAGCCAGCTTGTCCTCTTGGAAGAAATACTCATCAACGAAATACTTCCAAACTACTTTAGTCAGCTCTCCTGTGATATGGAAATCGTGTTGACGGAAGTCTTCATCAGCTGTCAGGCAGATGTTATATGTCATGCCAAGGTCCAGTAGAGGATAGCCGTATGAGAAATATCCTAAATCAATGAAATAGACCTCGTGAGGTGTGTCCATTGGAGCTCCTTTTGGAAGGGTAGTAATGACATTACCCATGTGCATATCGCCATGCAGAGCAGTGGTACAGTCAGGGACGCTGTCTATGAATGCCTTTATTTTTGCCTTTTGTTCTGGGTTATATGTCTTTGAGACATCAAGCATGTGAAGGAATTGCTCTTTTGCTGATGGGAACATCCCTTCCGGACATTGAATTTCGTGTATCTTCTTGCAATAACGGGCAAATTCGCGAGAATACTCTTCTACGCGCTCAGGTTCATCGGCCAATGCACGGGAGTAGCTTCTCTTACCAACAACTCTTCGGAATTGTATGCCTATTCTTTCTCCATCTGTAACTATTTCACCGGGTTGAGGGGATGGAACTCCAAGTTCAAATACTTTTTGAGCCACCTCTTGCTCATCAAAAATGGTTTGTGTGGGATAATCAGTGTTGTAAAGTTTCAACATTATTGAAGAATCGTCGATTTTATCATAGCTCGATCCATTGGCGCCCTCGCCGCTCTTTACATACTCTGTAATGTCTATATGCTTCATAATAAAAATAATTTGTCTACCTTTGATTCTATACAAAGTTAGCTTTTTTTCTTAAATTTGTAAGATTGTTAAAACCAAGTTTCGATATAATGGACGAGATTAAAGATTATGGATTGGATCTGCATTGTCAGATGATATTGGATGAATATAGAGAAAATCTTCCTGTCATGAAGCACTTGCAAACGATTGTGATGGAGAAGGTAAAAGAGTGTCTTGACAATGCTAATTTTGTTGTCTCATCTTGTGAATCAAGAATTAAAGCGGAAGCCAGCTTGGCAGGCAAATTGGAGTTGAAAGGTTCCAAGTATGAATCATTGTCAAATATTACTGATATTCTGGGTGTCAGAGTAATTACATTTTATATTGAAGACGTTGATAAGATTGCCTCTATCATTGAGGGATTGTTTGAAATAGACTGGGCCAACTCGGTAGATAAAAGAAAGATGCATGATCTTGACAGTTTCGGATATAACTCTCTGCATTATATCTGCCGTCTTCCTAAGAAGTTATATTATGATGAGACTCAACCAATGTTGAATGAGATAAGATTTGAAGTACAAATGCGTACGATTCTTCAACATATGTGGGCTAATATGGAGCATGATATCGGTTATAAGAGCGCTATTGAGATTCCGAAGGAGTATATTAGGAATATCAACAGACTTGCCGGTATGATGGAACTTGCCGATGATGAGTTCTCACGTATCCGTGGTAGTATCACCGATTATCGTCGAAGTGTACAAGCATTGGTTGCCGATGGTAAATTGGATCAAGTGGCATTAAATCTTGATACTTATACTAATTACTTGAATTTAAGGCCTTTTGATAAACTAAACAAAAAGATAGCAGCTACCAATCAGGCAGAGATCCATCAAGACACTTTCATGCCATATCTTGAAGTCTTTAAGAATATGGGGTTCAAAACCTTGGGTGACATAGACAAGATGGTGAAAGATTATAGTGAAGATGCATTCAAACTTGCTGTGCTACAGATAGGTGGGACAGACCTTGATATTATTTCATCAACTGTGGGACCACAGGATTTGTGTATTGTTCATGTGCTTGCAAAAGGTGAAGGAGTATTTGGGTTGAATCATCTTTTTGATATGATTTACGGACAATCTGAATATAATAAATCACGTGCTCAGCGTATCTATGAACAGGCATCTCAACTAGAATTTATGCAGGGAAAGTAGTTGAGCCGATAATTTTGCAAAAAGGCGAAAAAAATTTTGTTTAATCACAAATAATATCTACTTTTGCAACCCGTTCGATTCGCTAGCTCAGTTGGTAGAGCACAGCACTTTTAATGCTGGGGTCTTGGGTTCGAGCCCCAAGCGGATCACAAAAGGGTTGTCCCACAAGGGCAACCCTTTTTGTTTTTTAATAACATTTATTACTATGACCATCGCTTTATTTTCAGTTGCTTCAACTCTTCACTCTGAGGCTAGAGAAGACCTACATAATGAACCATTCATTAGAGAGATTGAGGAGGCTCTCGGACAGAGTTTTATCTATTGTGGAACAGATTTCTCAAGTTATGGGACACACGATGAAGACATTCTCTTTATCAGAACAGGAGGTACTGAAGGTATTGTCAAGGGATTAGAGCTTAAAGGAGACCTGATGCTGCTGACATCAGGACAGAGCAACTCTTTGGCAGCTTCAATGGAGATATTGGCATGGCTACGCCAACAGGGACGTTCCGGAGAGATTCTTCACGGCTCTGCTTCATTCATTGCCAAGCGACTTTGCAATCATAAAAAAAGCTGTGATGGTGGTCAGAATTATATCAAACCTCTTCCAGAGACTGATCTAGATGGAATCAGGTTAGGTGTTATCGGCAACCCTTCAGATTGGTTGATTGCTTCAGATGTGGATTATCAAAAGGCAAAAAATAAACTCAATGCTATTCTGACTTTCATTCCGATGGATGAACTTATCTCTTTACTGAAAGATAGTACCGTCGACATGAAATCCTTCGAAGGCTCCGAGGCAGTATATAATGCACTTAAGATTTTGATACAAAAATATAATCTTGGTGGATTGACATTGAGGTGTTTCGATCTTCTTGACAGCATAGGCAATACAGGATGCCTTGCACTTGCAAGACTGAATGCAGAGGGCATTCCGAGTAGCTGCGAAGGGGATATTCCTGCTCTACTATCGATGGTAATGCTTCAAAAGAGAAAAGGATGTCCAGGTTTTCAATGCAATCTTTCATCTATTGATGGTGACCGTCTTCTTTTTGCACACTGTACTGTGCCTCTTTCTATGGCAAGCAGTTATCAATATACAACTCATTTTGAATCTGGCATCGGGACAGCGATAAAAGCAATTCTCCCACTTGGTGATGTGGAGGTTTTCAGACTGTCACCGGATTTGGACTCCTTTGTGAGCATCCCAGGAAAGATTATTGCCAATGAATCAAAGCCTAATCTCTGCCGTACTCAAATAATTGTTGAGGCTCCAGGTGCAGCCGGCTACTTTTTGAATAGCCCACTTGCCAACCATCATATCATTTCGTATAAATGATAAGGGAGGATTTTGCTATTCATCTTTGAACTTCAATAGTTGTTGCTTATTGTCGCTAGCCCTATTTGTAACAATTTGGTTATTAGTAACATTATTTTTTTCTTTTTTTAGAAAAGAATAATTCTTCGTCTGGCATTACATCCATAGTGACTATTCCTTATGAATCGGATATATCTTTGTCGAGTAATCGCTGATAAGGGAGGGTGAGGCGTAAATATGGATTAATACTAAAACAGATGATTAAACAATTTGGAAAAATAGTAATATGCGCTATATCATTTTTGATATATACTTCTTGTCAGAAGATTGATGAATCAAACGATGCAAGACTTTTGTTCAATATAGCTCATCCTGTGGATGTCATAGCTACAAAAGGTGTATCGTACATTGATACAAATTCATTTATCCTGACTATTACAAATGTCAATGGTTCAGAAATTTACCATGGAGCTTATGGCGCAAGGCCTAAAGAGATTGTAGTTCCTGCAGGAACTTACGATGTGTCAGTTGTCTCAGAAATAATGGGTGAACCGGCTTTTGAGAAGCCTGTTTATGGCGATGAAAAGATGATTGTTGTCTCGAATGGGCAGAGTGCAGAGATTGATTTCTTATGTAAAATGACGAATGCATCCATTTCACTGTCATATACAGACCGGTTTTTAAAAAGATATGGAACCGACGGTGTGAAATTGAAGCAAAATGAGACGTCAATCACATATTCACCAACTGAAAGTAGGGCACTGTATTTTGAAGTAGGGAATGTAGAATTCATTGCTGATAATGAGCCACTGTTCAATAGGGTGTTAAAAGCAGGTGAATTCCATACCTTACAATTGGATGCTTCGAATAATGAGTCTGAATCCAATTTTTCAATTTCAATAGATACCACGATTACCACTATTAATGAGAAAATCATTGTTGGAGAGGATAATAGCGGGGCAAATGGACTGTCAGCTCAGACAGCTATGACTATCTCATCGGCATTTGAACATGTTGGAGATACTCTATGGGTATGGGGCTATATAGTGGGGACGTCAATTACCAGCACTAAGTTCAATATGACGCCACCTTTTGATACTGATGCCCATTTGGCGCTGGCTGAGGATGAAAATGCATCATCAAGGGCAGATGTCTGTCCTGTTGAATTGTCAAAAAATGCCTTGAAAGAGTCACTTGGGCTGGCTACCAATCCTAATAATTTAAAAAGACGCATTGCTGTAAGAGGCGTAATTGTTGATTCCTATTTTGGAACGAAAGGCATCAAGAGCGTTTCAGATTATTATCTTCAAGAATAGAAAAAATAAGTGATCCATGAGTTAATAATAGATTCAACTTTCGCAAGTACTCATAAACACTTTGATAATTACCAAATTATTTACTTGCGAAACTTGAGTAATAGACATAATTGGTCCTGACTTCAAAATGTTCGTGCCACGACTGAATATTATTAACTCTTATTCCTATGACAAAATGTCATCTATTATTATTGGTATTGTTTTTGTCCAACGCTAATGTCGTTAATTGAACAATAATAAAAACATATAATTATGACAAAAGGTAATATTGGAGTTACAACGGAAAACATATTTCCTGTAATCAAACAATTTCTCTATTCTAATCACGATATCTTTTTGAGAGAGCTTGTTGCTAATGCAGTTGATGCAACTCAAAAGCTGAAGGCACTGGCTTCCAGTGGTGAATTTAAAGGAGAGTTAGGAGATTTATTGATTTCTGTTGACTTGAATGAGAAAAAGAAGACTTTGTCTATTGTGGATAATGGTATTGGTATGACAGAGGAAGAGGTTGATAAGTATATCAATCAGATTGCTTTTTCTTCTGCCGGTGAATTCCTTGAGAAATATAAGGAGAATATAGGAAGCATTATTGGCCACTTTGGATTGGGGTTCTACTCGGCTTTTATGGTTTCCAAAAAGGTGGAAATCAATACGTTGTCTTGGAAAGAGGGTGCAAAGGCTGTAAAATGGAGCTGTGCCGGAGATCCTGCTTATACCATGGAGGAGTCTGATAAGAAAGAGAGAGGAACTATCATCACGCTCTACCTTGACGATGATTCATCAGAGTTCGCAGAGGAGTCAAGAATAAGTGGCTTACTTACAAAATATTGCAAGTTCATGCCTGTTCCTATCAGATTTGGAAAGAAGAAAGAGTGGAAAGATGGCAAATATGAGGAGACAAAAGAGGATAATATCATAAATAGCGTAGATCCATTATGGACGAAGAAGCCATCTGATTTGAAGGATGAGGATTATATGAAGTTCTATCGTGAACTTTATCCTATGGCTGACGATCCGCTGTTCTATATCCACTTGAATGTTGATTACCCATTCAATTTGACAGGTATACTATATTTCCCAAAGATAAAGAATCAGATTGAAGCAAATAGGAATAAGATTCAATTATATTGTAATCAGATGTTTGTAACTGACTCTGTGGAGAATATCGTGCCTGAATTCCTGACTCTTCTTCATGGTGTCATTGATTCTCCAGATATCCCTCTGAATGTCTCAAGAAGTTATCTTCAAGAGGATGCTAATGTAAAGAAGATCTCTACATACATCACAAAGAAGGTCTCTGATCGCCTTGAAGAGATTTCGAAGAGTGATAAGGCTGCATTTGAGGAGAAGTGGGATAATCTTAAACTGTTCATTGAGTATGGTATGTTGACTGATACCAAATTCTGTGAACGTGCTGAGAAATTTGCTCTATTGAAGAATACAGATGGCAAATTCTTCAATTATGAAGATTATCGCAAGGCAGTTGAAGGTGAACAGACCAATAAGGATAAGAAGGTAGTCATGCTTTATGCTACCGATGCAGTGGCTCAATTCCCATATATTGAGGTGGCAAAGAACAAGGGTTACGACGTATTGATCTTTGATTGTCCTTTGGACTCCCACTTTGTAAATTTGTTGGAGAGCAGACTTAAAGATGTTCAATTCGCACGTGTAGATTCTGAGTCAATTGACAAGTTGATTGAAAAGACAGAGAGTACAAAATTCGAGATTTCAGAAGATGATAAGAAAGCTCTTCAGAGTGTATTCGAATCAATCCTTCCTACAGAGAATAAATATATGGTTTCTGTTGAGAATCTTGGAGAGACAGCTCAGCCTATTTTGATAACTCAAAGTGAGTTCATGCGTCGTTATCGCGATATGGCCGCAATAGGTGGTGGTATGAATTTCTATGGCGAAATGCCTGACTCTTACAATATTACAGTTAATGCTGAAAATAGTATCATAAAGGATATTATGGGGGATAAGGGCGTTAGTGCATTAACTGCAGAAAATGAACTTCTGAAACAGGTTTGCGACCTTGCTCTTCTATCCAACAATATGTTGAAAGGTAAAGCATTGGCTGACTTTATCCGCAGAAGCGAAGATCTTCTTAAAAAGTAGATAGATCTTTTTATAAAGAAAACCCTTTCATGATGCTCTCCCCTCGTAAATGCATCTTGAAAGGGTATTCTTATTATAAAATAATTCAACTTTAAGGGTATCTCTATTTCTTTGTCTCCTTAAAGGTTAATAATAGAGGATAGTTCTATTTCTTATAGAAAACGCTGTCGTAGAATTGGACCATCTGCTCTGTGTATGGAACTCCGAATTTATCCCAAGTCGCTTGAGTTCTTTGGTCGCACTTCCAGTCAAAGAAAGCGTGTGAGGCCTCTGGAACTTCTACATATTCCACTCTTTGTCCTGCAGCTGCAAGGGCATCTTGGAAAGTCTTAACCTCTTCCAATTTGATTAGGAAGTCGCTGCTTCCACGAGTGAGCCAGAAAGGAATCTCTCTTACTTTAATTGAAGGGACAGAATATGTCGGAAGATTTGCGTTGATAGCTTCGTCACTCTCTTCCTTAATGTAGTTCTTAGTAGTTTCAAGTGCAAATACTCCGTATGAAGGAGCAGCAGCTTTGATTGCTTTCAAACTCTCACGAGCGGCATTGATATCCATTCCTTTTGGAATATATGTAGGGAGGAATTCATATACACCCTCTTTTACTCCGAAACCTCCGTTACCTACTTTCTCAACCATGACTGCAGCTTGAGCTGAAAGTTGACCACCAGCGCTATCACCTGTTACTGCTAGTTGTGTTGGGTCAAGGCCATATTCTGCAGCGTGTTCTTGAATGAAAAGGATTGCGCCATAAACATCCTCAAGGATGTTGTTCAATTTAGTAGGGTTCTCATCTCCATCATAGCCAGCAATCCAACGATAGTCAATACTGAATGCAATATATCTACCACTTTGAGCGATTGCTCTACCAAGACCGCGCATAACATCTTCGCAATTGGAATTCCATCCGCCGCCATGGATAATAATAACACCAGGAAGAGGTTTTGAGATATTCTCAGGCATAAATACGTCATATTTCAACGCTTTTTTACCTGGTTTTGCAAACACTACATCATTGATGACTTTAATTCCTGATAATCTGGAGGCAGATATGATAGATGCATTGACAGTAACGTCAGCTGTTACTTCGAACGAGAACTCTTTTGACATGAATTCAGTATTCCTTGCCCAACGGCCCATTTTAACGCTGATGTATCCACAATCAACGGCCCATGCAGGATCTGTGACATCTATTTTTACATTCAGTTTCGTTCCTGCGGCAACAATGCTGTCGGCTGGAATAGCTGGGGTAACTGTGATAACTGCGTGCTCAGGTTGAGCGACACCTACTTTGAATGTCTCTTGAGCAGAAGCAAATCTAACTAATAGAAGTGAGGCTGCGATTGCCAATAGTTTAATTATCTTCATTGTAAATGGTAAATTATATGTTGTTTTCTTTTTTCAATTTATTGAAGCAGTGACGACAGATTGGCTCGTATATGTCTTTTTCGCCAAGTTCAACAAGTTTGTTGCTGTTAGTCAATCTATGTGAATGGTTGGCTATATCGCCACATCTTACACAAATAGCATGAACTTTTGTTACATATTCAGCAACTGCCATCAATGCGGGCATAGGGCCGAAAGGTTTACCTAGGTAATCTGTGTCCAAACCGGCTACTATCACTCTAATTCCCTGAGCAGCAAGTTGTTGGCAAACTTCTACTATGCCCATATCGAAAAATTGAGCTTCATCTATTCCCACCACATCGACATTACCTGTCAGTAGAAGTATATTGCCAGATGAATCAACTGGTGTTGACATGATTGCATTTGAGTCGTGAGATACAACCTCTTCGTCAGAGTATCTAGTATCAATCTTTGGCTTGAATATCTCAACGTTAAGATTCGCAAACTTTGCTCTCTTCAATCTGCGTATGAGCTCTTCAGTCTTCCCTGAAAACATAGAACCGCAGATGACCTCTATAACCCCTGGATTTTTTGCGCTTTCAATAAACATTCTGAAACGTTTTTAAAACTTTTACTTAAACAAAGTTAGTAATTTAAGTTCAATCAGTTTAAATTTTCATTTTAAAATGGGAAATATATGGTATCTGCCAGATTGAAGTTACTATTCGTAATCAATTAATAGGTGTAAAAAAGTGGGAATTAGAGAAATAAATACTATTTTTGTCAATTGGACCAATTTTTTTAAAAGAAAAACAACCAAGTTTCATTTCTGTTTATAAGTCTATATGCCGTTAGTGAATACCATACCTGCGTTGATAGCAATTCTAGCCGGAGGCGGTATATTCCTCTTTAGCAAGCATTTACGCCGCTTTCACATGCTTATGGCATTTTCTCTGGTTTTTGAAGGGTTGTTTCTGATTCTTTCAAATTTATTGTTCAATGGTTCGGCTCCTTTTTATCTGCCTACATATTTGTTGTATGCGATAATGATGCTGCTGAGTCCGCTTTTTTACTATTTAGCCATGCGATTCTCTTTAACTGAGAAGGGTGTCCAAATCAAAGACCTATGGCTATTGGAAATCGTTGTTGCATATGTTTGCATCTTCTTGATAGTTGCCTTGAAAATTCCTATTGAAGAAAAGGATCAATTTATGGCTATCATGCAAGGGGTACTACCTAATACTAATGCCATCTCTACAGGTACCGATGTAATGTTGGCTCTTGATGGGATTGGTTATATCTTTTTCTTAATAGAGCAGTTGTTTGTTCAGATTTTTTGTATTGTCAAACTTTTGAAATATCAAAAACTCCTTGAGACATATTACGCAAATCTGAACCAATTATCTTTTACAAGTATTATTATCGTTGTAATAGTCTTGGCCGTCAGGTACATTATTAATATAACAAACCTTTTTGTTGCCCAAACACAACAACCTGTATGGATAAGCATTGTTCAAGCTGCTGTTTTTTCAATTTTTTATCTGCTGGTTGCACTCTTTATTTGTAAGGTTGAGTTTACTGCTGAAGAACTGTCATTATCGATTGAATCACAAGAGAATAGACAACAACCACCTGCCGCTGGAGAAATCATTGGTGAAAGATTGACTAGATTGATAAATGAACGTTTTTATTTGGATCAGAATATTGACTTATTCACGCTTTCTTCAAAAATTCAGGTGAATTCCAAGTACGTGGCTGATTATATACGGAAAATATATGGTGACTCTTTCCTTGTTTTTGTAAATAAATTGAGAGTTGACTACGCAATTACGTTGATGAATGATAAAAATTCTACACTTCAGGACATCTCTGAACAGGCAGGATTTGCTTCAATAAGTACTTTTTATAGGAATTTTACAAAAATCAAAGGTGTTTCTCCATCGATTTATAGAAAAAATTGATACATATCGTGCAAACTTGGGAATTTTCTCATTTTTGCTCTTTGTTTAACTTTTGGGGCACAATACCTTTGCATCAAACAAACAAAAAAATTGTTTTTAACTATGACAATAAAAAGAAATAAACTTAACATTTCAATTGCAGTCGCAACGGGTCTTCTGATTGGTTTTGTCCTTGGAGCTGCATATGGGTCTCCTGAAGGAACTCTTACTTCTACTGGATCCACTCAGGGAAATGTTTCGAGGCTATCTCGTTATAAAAATGTCAGTAGCAACAGTGAATCAACTATAGATAAAGAAGTAGTAAAAGATACATTGTTATTTACTGCAAAGGATTCCAACGGAGAGAGTTGGACAATAGTAATGACTAATAATGAATAATAAGTAAAAAATAGATATCATGAAAGCAAAAGCAAAATCAATTTTAGGCGTAGTTGTAGCACTTTTGGTTGGTTATTTGGTAGGAGCATTTTTGGGGCTCCCTACAACATCCGGTGTTGGCCAAGGTAATATTTCCAAAGTGTCAAAATTTCACATGTCCTCTGTAAGCCCAGCTATGAGTGCTTTTCAAGAGAGAATACAGAATGATTCCACAGAAATGGCAAAGGCAGCTTTGTCACTGACAGTACTTTCTTCTAGAATGAATGAATTTTCAGAACTTGTATCCATTGCAGTGGAAGTCGCTGACAATAATAAGGAATTGGAGAGTGAGGTTGAGGCACTCAAGACGGTTCAAAGAATTGCAGACAATGCCGTAAATGCTGGTAAGATTGCTCTCAACTCTTTTGACGACGTTGCTTCAGGTGCTAAAAATAATAGTGTATCTGAATATGAACAAGCATCTCAGAACTTGACAGTAGCTTATTTAATGGTTGATCGTCAGGTTCAGGTTGGGAAACAATTTGTGACAGCTGTAGACAAATACCTGAAAGATAAGTCAATTGAAGATAACATCACTCTTGCTACCGTTCGTGATTTATGGGCTTCATATTGCGCTGGAAGTGCTGTTTTGAATAGTGATAAAGAGGAGCTGAAATATTGGGAGAATCAAAACAATAAATTGTCATATGAACAGATCTCATCAAGCCTTGATTCATTGAATAATTCCAAATTGATATCAAGCCTTCAAGTTGATTATGTTTTGGGATTGACAAATGAAGGTGTTTTGAGTGATGCAATAGCAGAATCCATTAGCAATCAAGTCACAACTCTCTCTAATGCAGGAAAAGAAACAATTTCAAATACAGGAAAAGAAACTATCTCTAATACGGGAATAGAAACAATTTCAAATACAGGAAAGGAAACTATCTCTAATACAGGAAAAGAAACTATCTCAAATACAGGAATAGAAACAATTTCAAACACAGGAAAAGAAACTATCTCAAATACAGGAATAGAAACCATTTCAAATACAGGAAAAGAAACAATTTCAAATAGCATTGTAACTGAAATAATAAGCAATTTCCCCAATAGTTTAGGTGCTAATGTTATTGTTTTGCAACAAATCGATGTCTCTGAAATAAGCGACAATATTAAAGATTTAGGTAATGTTCCTGTTCTTGGTCTAACTAATAATTTTGCTAATTAGCATGATTAAAAAAATAGGTTTGATATCCATAGTGTTGGTGCTGGCTTCATTTGTGTCGCCAGCACAAACTATTTATGAGTATAAGCGTGATGATGCGGATGTGCTCTTTTTCAACAAGAATCTTTCACAATATATTCCACAGATAATTCGGGAGTATGAGCGAGGTAAAGCCATTCATACCGGAATCTGGTCCATTGATACAGTTGGGAAGTCTGCTATTCAACCACCGATGATGATGGTTTCTGACTGGGCTGATGATGGGAATGGTGGAGTATCTTCAATTCCAAAGAATCTTATCTCAATAGAGATGGCCCCAATCAATTTTTCATACTTCGTTGCGCCATCTACAGAAAGATATCATCACCTCTTTCGTCATGAGTATACCCATACCGTGATGACAGATAAGACAGCTGCTCCGGATAGGTTCTGGAGAGGTGTCCTAGGAGGTAAGTTCTCTGTAGATTCATCACAGCCATTTTCAGCATTGTGGAGTTTCCTTGGGGCACCGAGATGGTATTCTCCGCGGTGGTATCACGAAGGTATAGCCTGCTTTATGGAGACTTGGTTAAGTGGCGGTGTAGGCCGTGCTTTGGGTGGATATGATGAGATGTATTTCAGAAGTGTCGTTGATGCTGGCGAGGATCTCTATTCGGTTGTAGGTCTTGAGACAGAAGGCACGACTTCAGATTTCCAGGTGGGAACGAATTCATACCTGTATGGAACAAGATTTGTCAACTATCTGGAATATAAATATGGTCTTGATAAACTTATTGATTTTTACAATAGGACTGAAGATAGCGAAGCCTTATTCAATCACCAGTTTGAAAAGGTTTACGGAACGGATTTAAGGGAAGAGTGGGATAATTGGCGTGATTTTGAAGTTCAGCATCAGAAGGAACAGATTGCAAGTATTGAGAAGTATCCTATTACTGAGACAGAGCAGTTATCCGATAAATCCTTAGGATCCATGTCGCCTATGGTCGTTGATACCAAGAATAATGTGGCCTATATGGCTGTTAATTATCCCGGGGATTTCGCTCATATTGAGAAGATCGATTTGACGACGAATAAGCGGGACAAATTGAAGAATGTAGATGGGGCTATGTTGTATCAGACAAGTTATCTTGCACTGGATACAATCCATCAACGCCTGATCTGGACAATTCTTAATGGTACATATAGAGGTTTGTGTGTTTACGATCTTGAAAAGGGAAAGACAATCAAACAACTGTTCCTTCAGCGTGTTTCATGTTTGGTCTATGACAATGTGAATGATTGCCTTTATTGCGTCTTTACAAATGAGGGTAAACAATATCTGATGAGATACGATTCAGATATCGACGAGAAGGATATCCTTTATTCATTCCCATTTGGAGTGAGTGTATTTGATTTGGATGTTTCCCATAATGGAAAATATATCTCTGCGGTTATCTCAGGTGACAATGGCGAACAGACCCTAGTTCGTTTTGACATAGATGGTCTTAATAATGCAGATTTACGTTATGAAACTCTCTATACTGCAGAAGATTTCAACTTGGGACAATTCCGTTTCGCTCCAGGTGATACGACAATGGTGGGTAGCTCTTACTATACTGGTATAAGCAATATCTGGAGTTTGGATTTGAATACGAAAGAGCTCTCATTGTTAAGTAACACTCGAATAGGACTTTTCTCTCCAGTTGTGTTGGCTGATGGGACGATTCTAGCTGCAGAGTTTGATAGAAATGGTATGCGCCCTGTATCCTTTGAACCGAAAGTCCTTGAGGATGCCAATACGGTCAGTATGCTAGGTCAGTTGGCTTATGAGGCTCATCCACAAGAGCTTGAAAGTCTTTCAATATCAAAGGTCCAAGCTAAGGAAGTTAGTTTCGGCGAGGTCTATGATTCAATAAAAGTGTACCATCCTATCAGTAGATTGAAATTTACTGGAGCATTCCCTACAATTTCAGGCTTTAGAGACAAACTGTCGTGGAATAGCGTAACCCCGGTTCTTGCATACCGGTTTACATTTTCTGACCCACTGGGTTTGAACTCCCTGAAGATCGATTTGGGTATATCTCCATGGAGTCATAATGACCCTATCAATCAATACCATGCAAAGGTCGATTGGAAACTTTGGAATTGGTCGTTTAAAGCAGCTTTCAATCCTACCTCCTTCTATGACCTTGTAGGCCCTATTCAATCTAGCCGTAAGGGATACCAAGTGGGAGTCGGTTATGCAAAAAGCAGTACGAATTACTACTATTACGGAACACGTTCATATGGCTTCAATATCGATGCATTCGGTATGATGGATGCACTTCCGCTCTATCAGAATGTCGCTACTCAAGATATCAAATCTTTCGGTACTGCTTCAGCATATTATCAATTCAATAAAACCCGTACTACATTAGGCGGTGTGACCCCTGAATCTGGATATAAGTACTCCATCAATGCTATGTCATATTATGCCGGCGGCAAATTCTATCCATCTGTCGAGGGTCAATTCGATGTTGGATTCCGTATCCCGCTGGTAAGGAATACCTGTTTTTGGTTGAGAAGTGCAGTTGGACAGAATTTCAGTGATTCAAACTCAATATTTGGCAATAGTTATTTCGGAGGATTCGGTAACAACTGGGTTGATTATCGTGAGGCCAACCGATATAGGACAACAAGTACTTTCGCCGGTGCCCAGATTGATGAAATTCAAGCTCATTCATACGCGAAGTTAATGGCGGAACTCAGTTTGAAACCACTTAGATTCAATGATTTTGGATTCATTAATCTATATCCTACATATACTCAATTGAATCTTTTCTCATCATGTCTGGCAACCGATCCTTGGGGTGGCAGTAAGATAGGTGTAGATCGTAACCATTATTATAATATTGGTGCTCAATTGAATACCGAGGTGGTGCTCTTCAAGTTCCTGAAAACCACATGGAGTCTAGGATATGCACGAGTCCTCTATCCTGATGGCACTACTGGTGGCGATTGGTTATTAAGTTTGAAATTATTGTAGCAGATGAATTATATCGTAAGTATATTTCCAATCCTTCTATATCTGGCCCTGATCAAGGGATTGGATGGATTTGCATTGGCAAAATGGAGTAGAATAATAGAGTGTACGGTATGGGGTGTAATAACCTGTGTAATAGGATATGTTGCCGGTCTTTTTATTGAAGGAGATTCTGAAGCTCTATTTCCATTGCTGGAAGAGGTGATAAAGGCATTGCCTCTCGTTATTGCAATATTTAGGAGACGATCCGCTTTTTTTGCCGAGACTTTAATCTATGGCGCTGCTATCGGTGCCGGTTTTGCTTTACTTGAAAATATCCTATACGCAACGATGAATCCTGTCTTTACAATAGGAGATTCTATACTGAGAGGTTTTGGCACTGCATTGATCCATATAGGTTGCACAGCAATAATTGCTACACTGGTTTTGGTAGCCAATCGCATTTCAACCGGCAAACCTAAATTGGTGGCAATAGGGTTAGTTATTATTGCAATAGTGCCATCTTTTGTGATTCACTATGTGTATAATCTATTCCTACTTCCTGAATTCCTGCAGATGGTCATAGCTGTAGTTGTTATGGTATCAATCATTTTAGGCGTTTATGCCATCGATGAGAAACTGATTCATAAATGGCTTGACGTATGTATCAATAATGATGTTACTCTCTTTAAATCCATAAAAGATGGAAATCTTAAAACCACATCTGCCGGAAACTACTTGATAATGGCACGAGAGCGTTTTCAACCTGAGGTATTCTTTGATATTTGCGTCTATCTTGGCCTATACTTGGAACTATCAATTGCTGCAAAGAGTAGGATGATAATGAAAGAGGCTGAATTGGATATTCCATTGAGCGAAGATCAACATAATGATTTTGAACTTAAAATAAAAGAGTTGAAAGATTTAAGACATGATATTGGGACTGCGGGCTTGTTGTTCTTAAGCCCACTTGTCAATACAAAGGCTACAGATGAATGGGTTATGAAGGAACTTCTGTAACTTTTTATCTACGTATAGAATTTTTACAGAAACATTTAATAATTTTGTGCTGTTGAACTAACAGCACTTTTTTTATGTCAAAACTTTTCATAGTCCCTACTCCAATCGGTAATCTGGAAGATATGACCTTCCGTGCGATACGCGTATTGAAGGAGGCGGATTTGATTCTGGCAGAAGATACCAGGACTAGTTTGACACTTATGAAAAAGTATGAGATAGATACTCACATGATCTCTCATCACAAGTTCAATGAACACCAAACAGTAGATGCAATAAAGGAGAAGATACGTGCAGGCGCATCAGTCGCCCTAATCAGTGATGCTGGTACTCCCGGTATTTCAGACCCTGGCTTTCTTTTAGTACGTACTTGTGTTGGGGCAGGTATAGAGGTTGAGACGCTTCCTGGTCCAACAGCCTTTGTGCCGGCTCTGGTCAATTCCGGATTCCCATGTGACAGATTCTGCTTCGAAGGTTTTTTACCAGTAAAGAAGGGCCGTCAGACCAAATTAACTGAACTATCTCAAGAGAGTAGGACAATGATTTTTTATGAATCACCATTCCGTCTTGTGAAGACTTTAGGACAATTCGTAGAATTTTTTGGAGGCGAGAGGCGCGCATCTGTATCTAGAGAGATTTCTAAATTACACGATACCACACATCGTGGTACCTTACAAGAACTTTTTGATTATTTCTCATCCCATGAGCCCAAAGGCGAGATAGTTTTGATAGTATCTGGGAAAGAGAAGGAGAAGGTTCGGGAAGAATAATTAATAAACATTTAATAAGAGGGGGAGATATGAAGAGAGAGAAAATTTCAAAAACTGCTGCATCCGGGATTGTAGCGCTTATCTTTTTGATTGTGGGTTTTCAAGCCGCAATCTTCTTTACGAAAATAATCAGAATTGAAACTATGGATGACTCTGATAAGCCATCTGCTGTTGCGTTTATCGATTCAATTGATTATGCCAGAGAAGAAAAAATAAACCCATCAGTCAATAAAAACTCCAAAAAGGAGCGTTTGAAGACTGGACGCACTCCACTTGGCGGTTATGAAACCAAGCAGGAAACACCAAGAAGATCATATGAATCTTTTCCGTTCGATCCGAACGAATCATCTATAGGGGATTTTGTTAAGCTCGGGTTGACGGAGAAACAGGCACAATCCATCGTCAATTATAGGGAGAAGGGTGGTAAATTCAGAAAAAAGAGTGATTTTGCAAAGATGTATGTAGTGTCAGATACTCTTTATGAACGGCTCGAACCGTTTATTCAAATCCCGAAAATTGAATTAAATGGTGCCGATACAACGACACTGAAACTATTGCCAGGAATCGGTTCGTACTATGCAAAGAAGATTGCTTCATATCGGGAATTATTGGGAGGTTTTTATGAGATAGAACAGCTCCTTGAGATAGAAGGCATCTCTATCGAAAAATTTGATGGCTTAAAAGAGTATGCTTGTGTTGATACTTCGAAAATCAAGCAGATGGATATTTGGGATAAAAGTGAAGATTCTCTAGCATCCCATCCATATATCGGAGTTCATGCCGCGAAGGGTATAATAAGATATAAGGCGTGTACAGATACGCTGTTGTGGAGTGTGGAGCAACTTGAGAGTAATGGTATCATTTCTGAAACCAACGCCAGAAAATTAAAGAGATATTTTTGATTTTATTATATTTGTAAGTTAAACGTTTACAAATATGTTAGAGTGTCAGAACATTTCTAAAAAGTTTGGAGATTACACTGCATTGAACAATGTCTCTGTCTCCATGCCTGAAGGGAAAATTTTCGGTCTGTTAGGTCCCAATGGGGCAGGAAAGACCACTTTGATTAGAATTATCAACCGCATTACTATTCCAACTGAAGGTACTGTCCTCCTTAATGGAAGGCCAATGACAGATGCTGATGTCCGTAAAATCGGTTATTTACCAGAGGAGAGGGGTCTATACAAGAAGATGAAGGTTGGCGAACAAGCCGTTTACCTTGCTCGTTTGAAAGGATTGTCAAATGAGGAAGCAGTAGCTAAATTGAAAGCATGGTTTGTCAAGTTTGGAATTCAAGCGTGGTGGAATAAGAAGGTTGAGGAGTTGTCAAAGGGTATGGCACAGAAGGTTCAATTCATTACAACGGTTCTACATGAACCAAAACTACTTATATTGGATGAACCATTCTCAGGATTCGACCCAGTTAACGTTCAGTTGATTAGAAATGAGATATTGAATTTGAGAGACAAGGGTACTACTGTGATCCTTTCAACTCACAACATGGAATCCGTTGAAGAACTTTGTGACAATATTGCATTGATTAACAAATCCAATCTTATTGTTACTGGTGAAACAGATCATATCCGTCGTGAATATGGCGCTAATCAGGTTGAGGTGTGGTACAGAAGTGGTGAAGCCCTTTCAACTGAAGCAAATAGCTTTGGAATCTTTTTGGATGAGGAGAAGAAGGATGCGCGTCGCGCCATTCTTGATGTCAAAGATGGCAATCATTCAAAAGATATCCTCTCTGAACTTATCTCTAAAGTGGATGTTGTCTCTTATAAGGAGATGATGCCACGAATGAATGATATATTCATTAAACTTGTCAGCGGTAAATAATAGGAGGGAAACATTATGAATATCAAGAATATAAATCTTATTATCGGTCGTGAATACTCTGTAAGGGTCAAGAAGAAATCGTTTATACTCACTACTATTCTAACTCCTGTTTTGATGGCGGCCTTGATAGTTGTTCCATCACTTGTGATGTTGAGCGGTGACGGTGAACACAAGAGTATTATTGTTATTGATAATTCACACTGTGTTCAGCCATATTTTGAAAACAGCGAGTCGACAACATATCAATTCGATACTTCTGGGAAGAATATTGATGATTTGAAGGCAGAATTCAATGATTTGGACTGTTATGCTATTGTCGGTATCTCCGATCTGGATGCAAGTGGCAACGCAACCGTTGTTACCTATTCCAAGGAGCCATTGTCAATGGAGTTGAAGAGTGATATCAAGAAGTCGGTAAAAAGTGCGTTGGAAGATAGAAAACTTGGTGGATTCAATATTGAGAACATTCAAGAGATAATGGCAAGTATTGAGACTGATGTCAACGTAACTGCATTGACCATTAAAGAGGATGGACAGGAGAAGGAGGATTCAGTTGAGATGTATATGGCCATTGCATATATATTAAGCTTTATGATATATATGTTCGTATTCCTATTCGGTGGAATGGTTATGCGAGGAGTAATTGACGAAAAGAGCAATAGAATCATTGAAGTGCTTGTATCATCTGTTCAGTCAATAGATTTGATGATGGGTAAGATTATCGGTGTCGCATTGGTGGCATTGACTCAATTCGTTATCTGGATTGGTTTGACGGCAGCATTAGTCGGAGGTGTCAGCACCGTAGCTGGCCAGAGCCTTCTGACAAAGGCTTCTGCCCTTGAGGAGGTAGCTGATGTTCCAGGCATGAACAGCAGTGCTGATGATATTGCTGCAGCAGCAGAGGTACTTCAAGATGAAGGGATAGTATCAGACATAATGACACAGCTTTCTGAGTTGAATATACCATATATTCTAGGGTGTTTCCTTATCTATTTCCTACTTGGTTATCTTCTTTATGCCGCAATGTTTGCAGCAGTTGGTGCAGCTGTAGATAATGAAGCTGATACTCAGCAACTTTCATTGCCAATTACGATTCCTTTGATACTCGGTTTGTTCATTATGTTACATACATTCCAGCATCCAAGCAGCCAATTGTCTTTCTGGGCATCAATTATACCATTTACATCACCTATGGTCATGCTCGCAAGGATTCCGTTCGGTGTAGTACCTGCATGGCAATTGATACTTTCAATAGCTCTTTTGATAATAACCTTCATATTCACTACTTACATTTCTGCCAAGATTTACAAGATTGGCATCCTGATGTATGGTAAGAAGGCTACTTTCAAAGATCTGTTCAAATGGTTGAAACAAAAGAATTAAAATATATGAAGCGTTTATTAATGACATCGTGCCTGCTTGCAGTTTGCTTCATGGCAAATGCGCAGTTGAAATTCACATGGGAGCTTGTGCCGATGGATTCTACATGGGATGAAATAAAGAATCCGGCAGCTACCAATATCTTACAATCGTACTCGGATTTATTAGGGCCTCTTCAAGAGATTATCGGCTATTCTCCAGAGGAGTTCTCTAAATATAAACCAGAAAGTGAATTGTCTAACTTTGCTGCTGATGCTTTTCGTCAAGTAGCTATTAGAAACTGTAATTGTGACGTAGATATCGCAATGACCAACTTCGGAGGTATCAGGACAAACCTTCCAAAGGGTGCAGTCAGAGTATATGATATTTACTCTATTTTCCCATTTGACAATGTTATCCTCTTATGTGACATCAAGGGCTCGGATTTAAAGAAATATTTTGAATTATGCGTTCAAGAGAATCATGTTGAGGCCTTTAGCAATGTGAAGATAGTTACTGACGGGAAAACGGTTAAAGAGTGTCTTGTAGGAGGAGAAAAAATTGATCCAAACAAGATGTATAAATTCGCTACAAGCAATTTTATGATGGAGGGTGGTGATATGAATAGAATCGGTGAATTCGCTCAAAATATTCAAAATACCGGCGTGCTGATAAGAGAGGGATTGGTTGATTATATCAAATCATTAACCGCGAACGGCGAAAAACTTGATTTGAAAAAAGATGGAAGAGTAACCATCATTAAATAGGGGGAGGAAGTATTATGAAAACTTTTAAACAAATTCTATTCTCTGTAATGATACTCCTTGTCGTAGTGTCATGTGACAAGCCAAGGACATTGGTGATTCTTCATGTTAATGATAATCATAGTAATCTGGAGACTATTAGAACAGGACGCAACGTTGGTATGGGTGGTGTCGAGCGTAGATTGCAGTTTATCGATGCTGTAAGAGAAGAGTATGGAAAGGATAATGTACTTCTTCTTGATGGTGGTGATTATAATCAGGGTACTCCATACTTTACTATTGGTAAGGGCGATGTTGAAGTCGCTTTGAACAATGTGCTGGGATTGGATGTGGCTACACTTGGTAACCATGAATTTGATAATGGTCAAGAGGAACTTGCAAGACGCCTTAGTTCAGCCAATTACCAAACAGTTACATGCAACTATGATTTTACTGGGACTGTTCTTGAAGAGTATATTAAACCTTATACAATTGTTAAACGTGGTGGTTATAAAATCGGCATCATCGGTGTGACGGCATACCTTGCTGGCTCTGTTCTTACTTCACATCTTGGTGGTATGAAACAGTTGGATACAATAGAAGAGGTGAACAAATGGGCAGAGTATCTAAAAGCAAAACAGAAATGCGAGATTGTAATTCTTCTCTCTCATCGTGGCTATTTCGTTGAAGGTCCTGAAGATTATCCATGTGATAAGGATATTGCCGCTGCATCATCTGATATTGATATCATCATTGGTGGTCATTCTCACACATTCTTAGATGAGCCGACTATGATTAAAAATCAGAAAGGTATTGAAATTCCAATTGTTCAAGATGGTTGTTGGGGTGTGAATGTCGGTAAATTCGTCATCACAGATTAATTTATTCTGGTTTGGGGCAGAGCCCCAATCAAAAGACAATGAAACAAAAAAATAGCTGCGAGAGCAGCTATTTTTATTGTTTTTCTATTTTGATCTGTTGAATACTACTTGTCGAATCAGATATCTTGACGAATAGAATCACTCTAAATTCCGAACCTCCTGCGGAAAGATTCCCCACAGCGTATTTCATTGGGGCTTTGCCACTCTTATGTACTATCTCGAATTTCTTTGGAGTATTGTTGGCAAAGAAATTCTTCATTATAAGTTTTGCCTGATTCCTGGTGCAATTGTTAATGGCTCCAAGAATATCCAATTCAAGATTATCAGCGAACCAAGCCGATAGTTTTTCATAATCGCCAGCCTGAAAATATTTACTTATCGGCGAAAATACATCCTGCTCAGAAGTCTGTGCATTAAGTGCAGTAAAAGAGAGAAGTGTTGCAATTGCAACTATTAGAGTTTTTTTCATCATTTAATAATATCAACCTATTACCAAACATTATCTATGTGTAATAGTACGATTGGCGTTATAGAATCTAGCAAAAATCAAGCCATATTAGATAGCACCTCTGCAAGCATTCTTTTACAAATATGCGAAAAAAATTCTTATTTTTGTAAGATATAGCCTTAAAAATTAGCTGATTGAGAGATGGTAATCAAGATTGTTCTTGTTGGTAAAACAGATGCTGTATATCTTCAAACTGGTATTAACGTATACTTAGACAGGTTGAAACATTATGTCCCTGTAAAGATGATAGAGATACCTGAATTGAAAAATGTATCAGCTTTAAGCAGGGATCAAATCAAAACCAGGGAAGGCGAATTGATTTTAAAGCAAATCTCACAATCTGAGCATGTTATTTTACTTGATGAACATGGGAAAACATTCACATCAGTAAATTGGGCACGAGATTTGGAACAGAAGTTGGCTCATAGCTCAAAAGATATAGTTTTTGTTGTTGGAGGCAGCTATGGTTTTAGTGAAGATGTATATAAACGGGCCAATTCCATGCTCTCTCTTTCAGAAATGACATTCTCACATCAATTGGTGAGACTGATATTCGTTGAACAGTTATATAGAGCCTTTA
Source organism: Bacteroidales bacterium UBA1769 (assembly GCA_002314725.1). Lineage (GTDB taxonomy): Bacteria > Bacteroidota > Bacteroidia > Bacteroidales > UBA932 > Cacconaster. The sequence continues at coordinate 8,566 of DCGV01000118.1, read as the reverse complement.
CAATTATCAAGGGTGAACCATATCATCACGAATGAAGCGTATATTATTGATATATAGAAGGATTAGATCTCTTGTTGGAAAGTATTTACCGACTATCTTCGGTGTGCTTTCTGTAATCATATTCCTTTGTTCATTTCATACACGCAGCTATCATTCCATAATAGGACAAGAGGTTAGACAGGTAGAAAGAAACGTCCATAAGCGTCAGACACTGTTGGATGAGTATGTGGTGAAAGCCATCAACACACCGAATGATCAGTGGCTAGATTTCGAACTGCCGGAAGACATGGTTCTTTACAAATATTGTGGAGATACAATACAGTCGTGGATAAATGGATTCCCAATCAGCAATGATGAGGTAGATGTCTATCCATTCCTTTACCGTCTTCAATACATGAGTAATGGTAATCTCTTCTCAACGCCATTAGCTTATATCGGGATGGAAGAGTCCTATGTGAATTTCGGAAGTGCTTGGTACATTGTAAATACTCAAATTGATCCTATTACAAGGACAAAAGTAATAGGTGGCATTCTGGTAAGGACCGAGTATGAAGCTGAAGGTATAAATAACATTGTTAATGACCGTCTTAAAATCGATGATGGATTCATGACGGTCCCTATTACAACTGATGACAGTGCTATAGTGTATGGCAATGAGGGAAAACCTCTCTTCTCCATAGTTCCTACAGATAATACAGTTCTCATAAAGAACAATATGATAGCAAAATGGATATCGATATTTTTGGGACTCACTGCTCTATTTGTCTATCATTGGAGGCGACATAGTGCAAAAAGTTTTACAATACTCGCGATTGGCGTCCTTGCTATCAGATCCATAATAGCGGTATTAATCCCGCGGCTCTCTTCAACAGAAGAGATATTCTCCCCTGTACTGTACGCTTCAAATTTATTTTCCGGTTCTCTAGGTGCATTCTTGTTGAATTCCCTTGTGGTCTCCATTATTATTTATGGTCTCTATATTGTCAGATACGATATTTTCAGAAAACTGGTTTTGAAATCAAAGCGTGCACAGAGGTGTACTGTGTCGGGACTCGGTATTATTGCAGTATTGCTGGTTCTCTATATACACCTCTCTCTCCATTCATTGATTGTCAATTCGAATATTGTATTGGAACCATTCAGATTGAATGAGTTGAACAAATATTCGGTATTATGTTTTGTATCGTTTGCTCTATTATTCCTTGCACTTCTCTTTACGATCCAAATGATATTTACATATCGAAGACCGAAGAAGAAGAGTATGGCCCTCTCTTGGAAGGGTGTCATCATATATGTGTTGATAATATCTCTGTATACGGTTGCTGTAATCAGTGTCAGCAATATGAAGAAGGAGTATGAGACAGGACGTGTGTGGACCAATAAACTGGCAGTTGAAAGAGATTTGAACCTTGAACTTCAGTTAATGACCGTTGAAGAGGCCATCGCTACCGATCCTTTCATGGCAATGCTGACCTCTGTTGATAATAGGGATCTTCTGTTAAGAAGGTTATTGGAGAGGTATTTCGCTAGAGGTGTGGAACAACGATATAATATTGAATTGACTGTTTGTTCGCCAAACAATCTTCTCGATATTGGCGGAGGCTCCGATCCTGTAGGGTGTTTTCCTTTCTATCAAGATTTAATCCAAAGGTATGGCTTGCCCCTTACCAATAATGGATTCTTTTTCTTCATGAATAATTTTGATGGACAGACATCTTATTTGGGCGTCTTTACGTTTGTGGATTTGAATACAATGATTGTGAATCGTTTATTCATAGAAATCAATTCAAAATTCACAAAGAACAGTGCCGGGTACGATCTCTTCTCAGAATCGTCAAATTATCAGATAAAACTTCCTAAGCAATACTCTTATGCTAGGTATTCCAACAATAGATTGGTTCAGTATGGTGGGGATTATAATTATCCTGTTCAACTGGATCAGGACAATTTCAGTATGGGATATAAGCGTGAGACCAAGAATGGATATATCCACTTCATCAATTACCTCTCTGATGGTGAGACAACTATTGTTAGTAGAGAGACACATCAATTTTATACCTTTTTGATCTCATTCTCATACTTTGCTATATTCTTTGGATTGTTCATCATAATTACAACACATGGGAGCAGGCATACCAGGATTTTCAATCTGCCAAGGCATTCATTGAGGAGAAAAATAACGCTGTTGACAACACTGAGTATGGTGGCCGCTCTTCTAAGTATGGGTGCTGCCAGTGTTATCTACACGGCTAAGAATAGAAATGTGAATGACAGAGATAAACTTGAGTCTGTAATGCAAACTGTAAGTTCCTCTTTGACAGAATATTGTAAGTATGTAAATAAATATGTTGAATTGAACAATCTAGAGTTTGTTAACGGTATAGCTGAGATAGCTCAGGTTGCTCAGGTTGATATAAACATCTACGATACTCATGGCGGTCTCATAAGGACAACCAAGCCTGAGGTATTTGAACAGTATTATATGGGCAAAAGAATGAATAACAAGGCATATCACGAGATTGCTCATAATCACTCCTTGAAATATATAGCAGTTGAAACGATTGCCAATATCAGATATTTCTCTATTTATGCGCCTCTGTTCAATGCTGATGGTGAGATGGTTGCTATTGTGAATGTCCCATACTTCTCTGACGCGGAAGATTTGAATGAGGCGACTACATCAGCTATGTCTACGATTATTAATCTTTACCTGATATTATTGTTGTCTGCTATTGTTTTCGCTACCATCGTATCCAATTCAATGTCAAAACCTCTGTCAGAGATTAAACTTAGAATGGAGAACCTTTCAGCCTCCGGTAGGAATGCCAGAATCCATTACAACAATTCTAAAGATGAATTGGGCGTTCTTGTAACTGCATACAACAAGATGGTGGATGATTTAGAGGAGAGTACACGCCAATTGGCTCAGACAGAGAGAGAACAGGCTTGGAAGGAGATGGCTCGGCAGATTGCCCATGAAATCAAGAATCCTTTAACTCCTATGCGCTTGAGTATACAGCATTTGATGAGACTTAAAAAGGCAAATGTAGATGGATGGGAAGAAAAGTTCGATGAATTGAGTGCATCATTGCTTGATCAGATTGACATCCTTTCAGAGACAGCCAGTCAATTCTCATCATTTGCCAAGATGTTCAGTGAAGAGATTGTAGAAGTTAATGTTGATGCACTGTTGAGGGAAAATATTATACTATTCAACTCGAACGATAGGGTTAAGATAGATTATATATGTAGCACTCTTAGTGAACCAATCGTCGATGTGCGCGAAAAACAGTTGTCAAGAGTCTTTGTCAATCTTATAACAAATGCTATTCAAGCTCTGGATGGGAAGGAAGATGGATTAATCCATATTAGTGTGACTGAAGATGAAAAGCAATATTTGTTGGATTTCGAAGATAATGGATCCGGTGTTGCTCCTGAAAATATGGATAAATTGTTCAAGCCAAACTTTACAACCAAGAGTAGCGGTACAGGACTTGGTTTAGCCATATCATATAATATAATTGAACAGAGTAGAGGTACATTGTCATATAGGCCTTCATCTTTAGGCGGGGCTTGTTTTTCAATATGTTTACCAAAAAAAGCTTAACTTTGTAGGATAAAAATTTGAAAGATGGAGAAAGAGAAAAAAGTACAGGACTATACAGGGGAGAGTATCAAACACCTTGAGGATTTGGAACATATCAGACACCGTTCCGGTATGTACATTGGAAAACTTGGTGATGGGTCTGAGCCGAATGATGGTATTTATGTCCTTATTAAGGAGGTGGTTGACAACTCTATTGATGAGTTTCACATGGGGTTTGGAAAGAGTATCTCCATTTCTATTGAAGATAGGACTGTGACAGTTCGAGACTATGGACGTGGAATTCCATTGGATAAACTCGATGCGGTAGCAAGCCAGCTTCACACAGGTGCTAAGTTTGATTCATCTGTCTTTCAACAATCTGTCGGTATGAATGGTGTCGGAATCAAAGCTGTTAATGCCCTCTCCACAGATTTCTTTATCCAATCCTTCCGTGATGGAGAGACACTTTCGATACAATATGAAAAAGGCGTAAGAAAAACTTCTCTAGAAGATGCTGTTGTCGCTACATCGGAGAAGAACGGTACATTGGTTCGATTCACTCCTGACGATACAATCTTTGAGAGCAATTATGAATTCAATCTTGACTTTGTAGAGACTCTCGTTAGAAACTATTCATTCCTGAATGTGGGATTGAAACTCACCTTGAACGGTCAGGATTATAAATCTGACAAGGGACTTGAGGACTTATTGGACGAGTCCATGGAGGATGAACCACTATACAGTCCGATTCACCTTCAAGATGCTGATATCGATATTGTCTTTACACATGGAAATGGCTATGGTGAGACCATCTATTCTTTCGTCAATGGTCAGAATACTACATTAGGCGGTACTCATGTATCTGCTTTCAAAGAGGTTATCGCCAAGACATTAAAGGAGTTCTATAAGAAGGATTTCAATCCTACGGATATTAGACAATCAATAATTGCCGCTGTAAGCGTCAGAATCCAGGAACCGCAATTTGAAGCTCAGACTAAGGTTCAGTTGGGTTCAAAATATATGTTCAAAGATGGCCCTACTATTGTCAAAGCTATGACTGATTGCTGCGCATCGGCATTGGATAACTATCTGCATAAGAATGCCGAGGTGGCAGATATTATTTTAAAGAAGATACAAGATTCTGAGCGAGAGAGAAATGCTATTTCCAGCATCAGTAAGAAGACAAAGAACCGTCTGAAGAAGGCTGCTATCCATAATAAGAAACTTCGTGATTGCAGAGTCCATTATACAGATAAGAATCCTCTTGCAGATCAAACGACTATATTTATTACTGAGGGAGATTCGGCGTCAGGTTCAATTACCAAGAGTCGAGATGCAAATGTGCAGGCTGTTTTCAGCCTTATGGGTAAGCCGTTCAATTGCGCCAAAGCTTCAAAGAAAGAGCTTTATGTAGATAAAAATATTGAACTATGTCTGTTGCAGAGTGCTTTGGATGTTGAAGAGAGTATAGATAATTTAAGATATAATAATGTCGTGATTGCAACCGATGCCGATGTGGATGGTATGCACATCAGATTGTTGCTTTTGACATTCTTCTTGAAATTCCATCCAGAAGTTGTAAGGAACGGACACTTGTATATCCTTCAAACTCCTCTTTTCAGAGTGAAGGACAAGAAGAGCAATATCTATTGTTATAGCAGTGCTGAAAAAGAGGCTGCTATCAAGAAGATTGGAAAGAGTGCAGAGATAACACGATTCAAAGGTCTTGGAGAGATCTCTCCAGATGAATTCAAGGGATTTATTGGAGCCGATATCAGATTGGATCAAGTGAGATTGACCAGTGAGGATAAGATAAGTGATATCATTGATTTCTATATGGGTACAAATACCCCTGTCCGTCAAAAATTCATTCGTGACAATCTTCGCTCTGATATCAACAATGTAGAAGAAGAACAATAAAAGTTTAAAATACCATGGGAAGAATCAAACGTAAATGGAATTATTGCTCCGTTGGTGGAGTGGTTAGAGTAAATATCATGTCAGGTGATGATATTGCTCATCTTGATGAATTGAATCAAAAGAATTGGACAGTATTGAGCTGCCCAGTAAATAATCTTCATTTCGATTCGACTACTTTGTCGTTGTTGGATGCTGACCATGATGGGAAAATACGTGTTCCAGAGGTTGTCTCTGCAGCTAAATGGTTGACAACGGCCATTAAGGATGATGATTCTATTCTAAAAGGGGAGGCCACTCTTGATCTGAATCAAATTGATACTTCCAATGAAATTGGACAAAAGTTATATGATGCTGCAAAACATATTCTCAAGAACCTAGGCAAGGATGGAGAGGTGATCTCCATTGAGGATACCTCTGATACTGTTGCAATATTTGCAGGTACCGCTTTCAATGGCGATGGTGTGATTACTGCAACTTCTGCTCAGGGTGACGCTGAAATAGAGGCTACCATCAATGATTGTGTCTCAGTTATGGGAGCTGTTGCTGACCGAAGCGGACAGGATGGCGTGGATAAAGATAAAGTTGAACAATTCTATACACATTGCGCTGATTATAAATCATGGGTTGAGGCTGGCCAGTCAGAGGGCGTTCTTCCTTTTGGTGAAAATAGTGCAGCTGCAATGGCTGCTACAGATGCGTTAAAAGATAAGATAGCAGACTTCTTTATGAGATGTAAGCTTATCTCTTTTGATGAAGCAGTATCATCTGCCGTTGACGTATCAGTTGATAAGGTTAGTTCAATCAGTGGTGAAAATCTTGCATTGAAGGCTGAAGAGATAGCCACATATCCGATTGCTCGCCCGAATGCATCCGGGGTATTGCCATATGATGCTGTAAATCCGGCTTGGGCTGGAGCTTTTGCAGATTTTAAGAAACTTGTTCTTGATGTAGAGTGCCCAGGAAGCAATTCTCTCGATGAGAATACATGGCAAAGCATCCTTGCAAAATTTGATGCATATAAGAGTTGGAACGACTCAATCAAAGGGACAGAGGTTTCATCTTTGGGAATAGATAGAGTGAAAGCAATACTTGCAGCGAATAAAAAGGATTCCCTTTTGAACCTCATTGAAGAGGATATTGCTGTCAAGAGTGAATCCGATTCCATTTGCGAGGTGGATAAATTGATCCATTATTATAGGGATTTCTATAAGTTCCTTAAGAATTATGTAATCTTCAGTGATTTCTACAGCTGGGAACCTGATGATATGGCGATGTTCGAGGAGGGTATTTTGTTTATCGACCAACGTTGCTGTAAATTGTGTATCAAAGTTTCAGATATGGGACAACACGCTGACATGGCAGGTCTTAGCGGTATGTATCTGCTGTATTGTAAATGTACATCCAAAGTCAAGAATGAAACTATGGACATAGTTGCCGTAATGACAGCTGGCGATGTAAAGAACTTACGCATCGGCAAGAACGCTATCTTCTATGATCGTGATGGCCAGGATTGGGATGCTACCGTTATTAAGATAATTGACAACCCTATCAATATCCGTCAGGCATTCTGGTCTCCATATATCAAATTCTGGGAGTTCTGTAAAGGTTTGATCAATAAATCTGCAAAAGATAAAGAGGCAAACGTTATGTCTGACCTTGAATCTACTGCTTCCAATACTGTAACCGCTCCAGGGGATGCCAGCAAACCAAAAGCTTTTGATATCGCAAAATTTGCCGGTATTTTCGCTGCTATAGGTATGGCATTGGGCTATATTGGATCCTTTGTCACAAAATTGGTAGCAGGAATTACTTCAACTCCATTATGGATTACTGCAGTATTGGTAATATTGATAATGCTTTGTATATCTGGCCCATCTTGCTTTATTGCTTGGAGTAAACTTCGTAAACGTAACTTGGCTCCAGTATTGAATGCAAATGGTTGGGCAATCAACTCAGCTGTTCCAGTCAATATCCTTTTTGGAGCTACGCTTACCAGCACAGCACAGTATCCTCGTTTGAATCTCAGTGATCCATTCAAGAAGAAGGTGCCTGTATGGAAGAAGATTCTGCGTTGGTTTATCTTCCTTGCGATAGCGACTGCTTGTTTCCTATTCTTTACTAATAGACTTGAATCAATAGGAATTCCTTTCCGACCTGAAAAGATTCAGGAGGCTATGACTGAGGTGGGAGAGACATTGACTGAACAAGTACAAGAGGCAATTGACGAGAGTGCACAAGCCGCTGATAGTACTGTTGTTGTAGAATAATTATCTTTCAGCAATATACAATATTGCTATTCCTCCTGAACAGGTGCTGTATCTGATATTCGAGAATCCAGCTTCTGATAATTCATGAGTGAATTGTTCGTATTGGGGGAATTGTAGTACAGACTTCGGAAGGTAGCTATATGCTGACTTACTTTTTGAAAACATTTTTCCTATCAGTGGTAGTATGTTTTTGAAATAGAACAGATATAATGCTTTCCATACTCTCCTTCTGGGTTCGGCAAATTCTAGTATCAATAGTGGGGAGCCTGGTTTCAATACCCTGAATATTTCTGTCAGGCATGTGTGTCTATTGTTGAAATTTCTGATTCCGAAAGAGATTGTCACTGCATCAAATGAATTGTCACTGTAAGGGATGGCTTCTGCAGAGGCATTGGTATATTTGGGTATAATAGCTTTCTTGTTTAAGTTTTGGCTCTTTTCTTCAGCTATGGTCAACATTTTTTCGGCTATGTCCATCCCAGTGACGTCATATCCGTTCTTGGCCAAAAGAATGGAGAGGTCTCCAGTACCACAAGCCAGATCAAGTACTTTCTTGACACTGTATTTTTTGATGTTGCGAACTAATTTCCTTCTCCATAGTTTGTCTATGTCCAATGAAAGAAGATGGTTGAGGAAGTCATACTGAGGTGCTATTTCATTGAACATCTCAGAGATTACTTCGCTTTGCTTATTTAAGTATTCGGCCATTTTTATTAAGAATTGCACAAAGATATTCAATTTATGTTATCTTTGCATCGAAATCACATACGCCCAGGTGGTGAAATTGGTAGAC
>DCGV01000078.1 GCA_002314725.1 Bacteroidales bacterium UBA1769 | reverse complement strand
CCAAACGACTCGTAATCACTATCCTCAAACGAACGGTTGGTGCGTTTGAAGTAAGTAGCTCGTAATACGGTGAATGCCATATCCTCGAACTTCCAGCGTGACACCAAGCTGTCATACGACATATTGCTGCCCTTCAACACCAGTTCCTTGTGCTTGGACATACTTGCAACCACACTCTCGTTGCCAACTCGAACGAAGGCCTGCATCTGTCCATCACCTATGTAATAATAAGGTGTCTGTGCTCCAGGCATTACTGTAAGCACAATAAATTCCTTATCCTCTGCCTTTGCAAAAGAAAGATTGAACTCAGGTATAGGATCAATGTGAGCTTTGATAGCCTCACTGATTTTCTCGGCATCACCTTTTGCATCAGCAAGACCAACCAGCGAATCATCGTCCGCAACACCCCAAATGAGTCTGCCGCCCATGCCATTGGCAAAGCCACTCACGCTCTTGCACCAGCTCTTAGGTTTCTTAACCTCCAGAGCCTGCTTTTTATCGTATTCTGTCGCTTCGCCAATCAGTTGGCGGATATCAAGTATATCCATTGTGTAAATATGTTACCTAATGTTATCTGTTTTGCACACAAAAGGTATATATCTATTTCTGCCTTTCTGTTGTGCTTTCAGTATGTCATACTCGCCAAGGTCACAATGTTCCTCTGCATTGTATTCTATCAGAAGATACTGCTTGGCATCTTTCTCCTGACGAACCAAGTATCCTTCTGGGATGTCCGCCTTTGCAACAAGCCGTGTGGCAGAGGTCAGTTCGAAAGGTCGTGCCTCGCTGTTCTTCCAATAGTGGAACATGATGTACCTTACGCTCTCAAATGCCTTGATGGCTTCTGCTGAAAGGTTTGCTTCCTTGATACCTAATGCAATCTTTCCCGCACATTCAGTCTTATGACGAGCAGCAGGACCAATAGCATACATAAGCAGTAGGTCAAGACTTCCACAAAGGAGTTCATCTCGCTTCGTATCGCAAAGTCTAACTTCAAGACTACCAGGAATAAAGATGTCTTCTGCAACCATCCTTGGATAATCTTCGTCCGTATTGAAAGAATATGCTATGGATGAATGAACTGGAACAAATGGAATGGTATTTGGTTCTGCTTCAACAATGTTTTTTGTTGCAGACATTTCCTTTTCACGCCAATCCTTTACTCGCTGTATGGCAAGTTTCTCTTGTGCACGAATATATGTTTCCATGAACTTGTAATCTATTTCACCAGATGATGTGACAGGGAGAACTATCTTATCCTCTTTTACCTTGTCCCAATACGCTTTATTATCATAAGTGTATTTTTTCTTTATAGATTTAGCTATAGCAGTTGAGAAATACAAAAGTGTCTCTGTATTATCTCGATGATGAGATGCCTGTATGAGATATGCATCCCAAAGAATACCAGTCCTTTGAGGTTGAGGATAAACATCGCCTGTAGCAATGGCTCCATTTTGTACGATATCAATTGTCATTTCAACCGAATCAAAGACATTTGGATCGCCATAATACATGATACCGTTATCTCCATGCTTTGCGTTCACCAAGGGAAGACTATATTTAGAATCTGGTATTTGCCTTGAATCTCTTCGCTTATCAAATGCTTTTTTCTCGAGTTCTACTTTTTCGTATAAAAGTTTAATCTTGAATTTATTTGTTTCAACGTTTTTCAGAGTTACAAGAGAATCCATTTCTTCTACTGTCAACTCACAATCCTCAAATCCCGCAGCTTTTAGGTATGCATCCATTTCTTTTATGCGAGCCTCCTCCATTTCTTTTATGCGAGCCTCCATAAAATCAAGAGCCAGGGTACCGTCAGAATGTCTTGGAACTTCAATTTCTGTTTCGCTAAAATTTTTCTCAAAATCACGCACAAGTACGCTCAAGTACTTTTTACTGGATTTATTAAGCCATGAAATAAACCAAAGAGCAATTCGTTTATTAAAACCTTGAAATTTTGGAAATGCAGTTTTTGTAAATTGACCAGCATAAAAATCACAAGGCATATAGAAAAACTTCATACCCATCATTCCTACTGCAAGTGAATTTCCTTTAATTAAGTGCGCATCATCGAAATAATCAACATACCCATATATACCATTGTTAAATGCAGTTCTAGTAAAATATGGATATGATGAAATCTTAGAGAAAACAAAATTTTCTTTATCTAACTGTGGATTACCTTTTAACTCGAAAAGACTACCGACTTTGCATTTTTCAAAATAGCCCCCGTTCTTCAAGAATTCTTGTTTGTCAGAGCGAGGGCTTACTGTTTTCCCAGGCTTGACTCTCCTTTAAGTACCTGTCCTACTTTCCATGAGAGATATTCCCTTACCACATTTTGAAAATCTTCCTCGGTAGGTATAGTATCTATCTTCTGATGCTGCCCGTATGTCCAGTCATTACCATTGAGGGTGATATAATCTTCTGTGTAGCATCCCTTCAGATAGTGAAGGTTCTTATCATTTGCACCCTTGCCATGAACCACGAGTTTGCGAACCTCCTCATAGCGCTCTTTAGCATTGTCAGTATCTCGAAGGTTGACACTTTGTCCCGACTTCTTGCGATTCATACGTGTATAGCCATCATTGCTGAAATCTATAAACCTGACAACGTCTTCTTCTGCAATGTGCGGTCTGTTTACTTCAAAAACATAGATAGCCGTCTGCACACTTGCTTTGCCACAGAATATATCTGCCATCTTGATTGATGCGCGAAGTGTATTATTCTTCAAGAGGTTGCTTGTAAAAGGAAGTCCGTTACCACTTCCTGCATTCTCTTGGATCAGTACAGCAGCTCGTCCACCATGTGACATCTTTTCCAATGCTTTCTCTACAAATACGAAACCTTTTCCATCTGCAGAGTATGGTGGGTTAAGAAGGAATACATTAGCTGGGAAAGGCTTGTCTTTTTTCTTACCCTGTTTATAGTTACCGTCATATTCCAATGAGTTTCCTTGAATGATGTTGGCACTTCCGTCCTTCATCAATATCATATTTAGCACGGCAAGCATATAGACATCAGGCAGTTTCTCTATACCGAGGAGCTGCTCCAACTTAATCTGATTGATTTTCTCTTCTAATTTGTGAGGACTGCCTGCAAGTTTTTGCTTAGCATCATCTATCATCTGATGCATGGCAGAAATCAGGAATCCTGCAGAACCTGTTGCAAAGTCCCACACGTACGAGTTCATGTTTACTTCACATAGTTTAGCCATGAGTTCTGTTACATAGCGAGGTGTGAGAACTACATCATTCTCACCACCATCTGGCACAGCTACCCATTCGTTCATGACATTGAACAAGCGACCTGTAAAGTCAATATTATGAAGTTCGCCTGTAACGTATGGAAGGATATCACGTTTTACATCTGCATAGATGGTATGTAGTTTGCTTTCTCTATTAACAGGAACCTGTAAACCTGATTGCAAAAAGACAACTTTGAGAATGTCTGTTATCATTTCTATCTTCTCATCTGGGAGATTTTTATGCGATAGATACATTTTGATTTTACTCATGACCACCTGCCCGTCATTGTTCTCTTCGTCATCTCTGCCAGAAAGGTCTTCAACTCGTAAAGGCTGGACGCCTTCTGCACCAAGACCTGCCATAATAAGGCCTGCAACAAGTTGAACGCGGTTGTTTACAACTATCTGCTGCTCGTCGTGAAGGCTTTGATTGAGCGCTTTGAGTTTACGTTCTATCTCATCCTCCAATTTCAACTTACGATCTTCAAGTTCTTCGGGAGTGAGAGAAAGAGAATGTAGCTTTGCTACAAACCCCTTGGTATTCTTCGGCAACAAGAATGAAATATCATCATATTGGCCTTCGTGCTTGGGAACAAACAGATTGTCTTTTGAGATATACCACACATCAATCTCATATATGACCTTACCTGCCTCTTCATAGCCATTTGCACCAATAGCCACCACTTCCTTATATGATTCCGTAAAATTGAGTATGGCATGTGAGTAGTGAACAGCCCCATTGACAGCATATTTGGCGACATTCTGATAATTTGGTTCTCCCTTCTTGTTGTAATTGTCAACCTCACCACTATCATTTTGCTTTATTAGGTCACCTTTCTTTCCCTTGACCTCTATCATGACGGGAATTTTAGTGCCGTCATCACCCAAAAGCATATATTTGATGTCAGGGTAGTTATTACCAACTCCACCCTGTTTGCTTGGTGCTTTTTCTAAAGCAGTTGCTATTTCAGTATTGATCGTTTCTGTTTTGGTGTAATATTTCTGTCCGTTGAATTGCTTCTTACACCAATCCTCAACCTGTTCTTCTATGCTTTTGATGCTCTTTGCCATAATTATGTTGTATTGCTAATGCTTTATATTTATCGAATTTCTTTGTTGTAAATTTAGGCAGGAATCACAAACTGCGTTCCTGACTGCCATAGAGTAATTCTAAGAGCCCTACTTTGATTGGTATGTTTTCCTGTTGCATTGATTTTTTCCGTTCTTTATATTTCCTCGTCTGGAATTGTCATAATTTGGACACAAAGATAATGATAATATATCTAAGTTTGTCAGATATTGATAAATATTGTGTTATTTTTAATGATTTTTAGTGCGGAAACAGCAACTTGAGACACAATATCGCCCCAAGTTGCCACATTTTGTTACACGCTAATCATAATTCACTTGTCAAGCGTTCTGTAAGTCTTGAAAAAGGAGCTCGAATGGATTAGCGAATCTAACTGGTGGTAGTCATCAGCTCCATCCTTATTTCTTATCACATTGTGATAGAAGATGCGATTTGTTCTGTCAAGATCCATAACCGCACTCTGATAAAGACTGAGGCAAACTACAGTTGCCAGACCTCCTATATACAACAAGGTGTAGGCAAGAGCTTGGCGATTATGTAAGTATGCCTTTGTCTGTTGCCATTTGTACAGCAACCAATCCTTGA
>DCGV01000019.1:32088-44816 GCA_002314725.1 Bacteroidales bacterium UBA1769 | reverse complement strand
TTACTTTTCGGACAGTCTCCCCCAGGCCATTGTAACTATTTGTATATGTGTATTTTGCATAATATCTCTTATTGAAGTCTCATTATATTTGCCTCGGAATCCGACAAACACAATAAATGCGAAGTTAATCAAATTAATTGAGATATAGAAATATACGAGAGGAGAGTTAAGAGCTAAGAGTTATAACTCTGGACTCTCAACTCTAGACTTTCATCTCAGGACTCTGGCTGACCTGAAATTCATCGCCGACAGTAGTGTTTGAAAAATGCCGTCAAAGCGCACTGAGAAGCATATTATTTTGACAGGGTGTCGGAGATGGTACCGATTTGGCCGGGTTTCCGACAGTATGATAGCTTGCAGGTCATCGTAGAAGGGGTGACTGTCGGAGATGTTTTTCGCATAAGAGAAAGTTGTGTTACAACTCTGGACTCTCAACTCTGGACTCTCAACTCTGGACTCTCGACTCTGGACTCTCGACTCTGGACTCTCGACTCTGGACTCTCGACTCTGGACTCTGGACTCTCGACTAAATCACCAGTAGCTTCGCGGCTGCTGGATATAAGTACCTGCGAATGCTGCGTTTAGGAGTTTTCTCAAACTCTTCAGAACAGAGTTTGATTTCAGAAATCTTTTCAAAGGATGAAACAAGAGAATTTAACTTATTTAGATTATCAGTCATAATGGATTGAATATTTGCTCCATCCTTATTAATTGAATCTTTATCTGGAACAACTAGAGCAATCAATTTACCGTTCTCATCATAAACGAGACTCTCCATCACATAAGGTAGAGAGTTAAGTTTGATCTCAATACTTTCAGGATATATATTCTGACCATTAGCGGTCAAAATCATACTCTTACAGCGGCCTTTCAGAAAGATGAATCCGTCATCGTCTATCGTACCGATATCCCCTGTATGAAGCCAGCCCTGAGAATCTATCGCAGCAGAGGTTGACTCTGGATCCTTATAATAGCCTTTCATTACATTTGAACCACGCACACAGATCTCTCCAGCCTCTTGACGATCATCACAAGAGTCACATTTTGCCATCATATTTGGCAATACTCTGCCGCAGGAGCCAGGTTTTGTCTTGTTCCATACCTCATAACTGATAAGTGGCGCACATTCAGTCATTCCATAACCAATTGTAAACGGGAATTTGATTTTTCGAAGAAATTTCTCAACATCATCAGACAGTGCAGCTCCACCTATATTAACCTCTTTTATTGACCCACCGAAAGATTTAAGCATCTTGACTTTTATTAAGTGGTAAATGAAACTATTAATTATGGGGATGCATAATAATCTCTTAATGATAGGCTTGTTTAAAGCTGGAAGTACATTCTTTCGTACTACTTTTTCCATCACCAGTGGTACCGTACAGATAAGATGTGGGCGGATCTCCTTCAGTGCATTCAATAATATAGCAGGTGATGGGGTTTTGCCTAGAAGGGTGATTTTGGAACCAACAGAAAGAGGTGTCAACATATCGAAAGCACATCCGTATGCGTGAGCTAACGGTAGCAATCCCAATACCCTAGATCCATTGAAATGAAATTTATGATCAAGTGCAAAATTAACGTTGGATGTAATATTATCAACTGTCAGCATTACACCTTTACTGAGACCAGTAGTACCAGATGTGTAGCTAATTATCATTGTATCATCATCTTTTAGCACAGGGTATGAAATATCCTCAGCTGAAAAACCACTATTATATCGATCAGCAAAATTTCTTTTCAAAGAGTCAATTGACATTAATAGAATAGAAGTCCCATAAAGAAATTCTGTTTTTTCTAAATCCAGAGCCCCTATTAAATTGCTGAAATTAAAATCAGAAAGTTCTCTCCAGAGGACTCTGTCAATAAATAGAAGCTTGGAATCAGAATGGTCTATTATGTTCTTCATATCTGCCGGATTGAAATCCGACAAGATAGGAACCACTACAGCGCCATAAGTAATGATAGACATATAACTGATTACCCATGCGGATGTATTTCTACCAACCAGAGCTATCTTATCTCCTTTTTCTATTTTCAAGGAGTCAAACAAAACATGAATTTGAGCTATGTGCTCGGCAAGCTCACCGTATGTATAACTCTTTTTGGTAAAGTAATCGCAAAGAGCTATCTCATTAAAATTATTACGGAAACTCGTTTGATATTGTTCAATAATATTCATAGCCATTGTCTGTATTATTTATATGAACGATGCAAAAATATCTCATCGGATAATTATGACGAAATAAGTGTGAGCAATAGTATAAAAATGTATTAAACAGGCCGATTTTGGGATTAAAAATCATTATTTGGGGTGAAAAATGACTATCTTTGTATTCACCCCACCAAATTATGGGATGAAAAAACCATAAATTTTTAATAAAAATGAGAGATTTACCTGGTGTATACTCTTCACGAAGAATCTCAATCTGGCACGCTCTGTTCCTGCCGGTATTCTTCATACTTTTCATTCTGGTGTTCAAACCTGCGGATATTGTGGATTTGATGTCAGGAACATCTACAGGGTATTCATTCAACTTGACAATTACAAGTTGTATCATTCTTGTCGTGATGATTATAACACGGCTGTTGTTTTCAATCATCATGAAGAAAAGGAGTAACTCTTCATATTTCAACTATCTGATATGGGTTATTATAGAGCTGACTGCATGTGTCTGTTTTATCTCTCTCTATTATAGATTATTGACACCTCATGGGGTCTTCTTCGACATATTGGGCAGAGTCGCCTTCGACATAATTGCAATATTGATATTCCCTTATATCATATTGTCGTTCTCAACCCAATTACAATTTCTTGAGAACAAAAACGAAGTGAGTGAAAGCAATAGAATCCGCTTCTATGATGACAAACGTATCCTGAAGTTCATCTCTTCATCAAATTCCATCCTTTATATAGAAGCTGATATCAATTACGTCACAATCGTTCATACAGATGGTGACAAGATTAAGGAGTTCACCCTTCGCAACTCAATGAAAAACATTGAGGAGTTGTGCAAAAAACATAAACTGCTGCGTTGTCACCGCTCATATATTGTCAATGTAGCTCATATTACTTCACTTCACAAAGAGAAAGATGGAACAATATGTGCCAAACTGGATCATACCGAAGCTAAAACCATTCCTGTTTCACAGAGATATTATCTTGGAATATCAGAATCTCTGTAATAATATTATTTGAAAGCGTATATTTGCATATAATTTTTAGAAAAATGATAGATTCACTTAAAGCCATCTCCCCTATTGATGGTCGTTATCGTGCTCAAGTAGACCAGTTTGGAGAGTATTTTTCAGAATTTGCACTCATCCGTTACAGAGTAAAAGTTGAAATTGAATACTTTATCTCTCTATGTGAAATACCTCTTCCTCAACTCGTTACTTTTGACAAGGGAAATTTCAGCAAACTTAGAGCACTTTATAAAGATTTTTCATTAGAGGATGCTCAACACATAAAAGAGATTGAAAAGATAACCAATCACGATGTCAAGGCCGTTGAATATTTCATCAAAGAGACTTTCAAAAGTGAAGGATGGGACCGCTTCAGTGAATTCATCCACTTCGGTCTAACCTCTCAGGATATTAACAATACGTCTATTCCTCTCTCTTTGAAAGAGGGTCTATATGAAGTCTATCTGCCGAAATTGGATGAAATAATAAGCATCCTGTCCGGTTTGGCTGATGAGTGGAAAGATATACCGATGCTTGCCCATACACATGGTCAACCGGCATCACCTACAAGATTAGGGAAGGAGATTAACGTATTTGTAGCGAGATTGAACGAACAGAAGCGCCAACTTCTTCTGCTTAAGTTCCCGGCCAAGTTCGGAGGTGCCACAGGCAACATGAATGCTCACCATGTAGCATACCCTGATTATGATTGGAATAGATTTGCAGTATCATTTGTGGAGAACAGATTGGGTCTATCAAGATCTTATCCTACAACACAAATTGAACACTACGACAATCTTGCTGCCATTTTTGATAATTTAAAACGTATCAACACCGTTTGCATTGATATATGCAGGGATTTCTGGACATATATTTCAATGGAGTATTTTCGTCAAAAGATCAAAGCTGGAGAGGTCGGATCCTCAGCCATGCCTCATAAAGTCAATCCTATTGACTTCGAAAACGCTGAAGGGAATCTTGGCATAGCAAATGCCATTTTCGACCATCTTTCTGGCAAATTACCTCTATCCAGAATGCAACGTGACTTGACAGACTCAACTGTCCTTAGAAATATCGGAGTTCCAGTATCTCACTCATTCCTTGCTCTTAACTCATTGAAGAAGGGTCTAGGGAAACTGATTTTGAATGAGGAAAAATTAAATCAAGACCTTGACAATAATTGGGCTGTTGTAGCAGAAGGGATTCAGACTATTCTACGTCGTGAAGGATATCCAAATCCTTATGAAACACTTAAGGCTTTAACAAGGACCAATTCACACATCACACATGAATCAATTGCGGAGTTCATCGACACGCTAAATGTTTCCGACGAGGTGAAAGATGAGCTAAGAAGAATCACTCCAAGAACATATACGGGCATTTAACATGAAACGAATAATCGCCTTTTTGACACTATTCATTGCTGTCAATGCGTTGTCACAAGTAAAGTATG
The DNA here is from genome assembly GCA_002314725.1 of Bacteroidales bacterium UBA1769. GTDB lineage: Bacteria > Bacteroidota > Bacteroidia > Bacteroidales > UBA932 > Cacconaster. The sequence goes on along the minus strand of DCGV01000019.1, from coordinate 40,177 downwards.
AGAATCACTTTACAAACGACAGATGGCGTATTGATTTTATGTTAAGTGGAGACGCGCAATCACAATCAGCATCACTGTCCGAAATACACTTCGAAAAGAGTTGGAGTGGCAGCAAAAAGAACTTGATAGATCCATTTGAGTATGGCGCATACTATGTCAAAGTATATGATGCTGACACATTGATCTTTTCAATCGGTTTCTGTTCACTATTTGAAGAGTGGCTTTCTACAGAGGAGGCCACAAAAGTTAAGAGATCATATTCTCACTCTGTCAGAATACCTGAACCAAAGAATCCTGTACATATTGAGCTTTGGAAAAGAAGCTTTGAAACCGGACAATTTGACAACCTTCTGCTTAATTTCGATGTTGACCCACAAGACAGGCTTATGGTAAAACATGGATTGGAAAATAATCTGGAAGGAATTCCTGTCCTGTTGAATGCTGATAGTGAAGAGGCAGTGGATCTAGTTTTCGTTGCAGAGGGTTATTCTGAGGATGAGATGATAAAGTTCGCTGAAGATGTAGACAGATTTACACAGTATTTATTTGACATTGAACCATATAAGTCTCACAAGAACAATTTTAACATCTGGTTAGTCCAAAGTGTTTCTGAGGACTCTGGAGTCGATATTCCTCACGAAGATATATGGAAACAGACTGTTTTAGATTCTCATTTCTACTCACTGTATGTCGATAGGTATTTGACTTTGCCCGATCAGACAAAGCTATCTAAACTTATTGCCAATTCCCCATGCGATGCCATTTATGTTCTGGCTAATACCAATATCTATGGTGGCGGAGGAATTTACAACTGTTACGGCATGTGTGCCGCCGACAGCTACTATGACGCCGAGGTTTTCGTTCACGAATTCGGCCACAGTTTCGCTGGGTTAGGCGATGAGTATTATGAATCAGAAGTGACATTCAGTGATTATGTCAATACTAATGTCGAGCCATGGGAACCAAATGTCACTACACTTGTAGAGTTCGAAAAGAAATGGAAGGATATGATTGAGGTGAATACACCTATCCCTACTCCAAACCAGATTGAGTACGCCAATGCTCTTGGCGCATTTGAAGGTGCAGCTTATATTGCTAAGGGTGCATATAGACCTGTCTATGAATGCAGAATGAAGGAAAACGATGCACCGGGATTCTGTCCGGTTTGTCAAAGGGCAATTATCAAAATGATAGATTACTATTGCAAATAATATGTCATCTTCAGATATAAAATATATGGGAATTGTCAATGCAACTGACGATTCCTATTTTTATAAATCAAGAGTTAATCATCCTGAGTCTTTTACCAACAGGGTAAATCAACTCATATCTGACGGAGCTTCGATAATTGATATCGGAGCTTGCTCTACCAGGCCTGGATTCACACTCATCAGCGAGGAGGAGGAGTGGGACAGGCTATATCCTCTGCTTGAAGTGTACAAAGAGCGTTTTCGCAACACTACACTTTCAATCGACACATTCAGAAGTGCCATCATCAGACGCGCCTCGGAATTATTGGGATTTGAATTCATTGTAAATGATATATCATCTGGGGACTTTGATGCAGAGATGCTCCCTACTGTCGGTAGATTGGGCTTAACATACATAGCAATGCATCATAAAGGCAGCATTTCTACTATGCATGAACAATATCACTATGACGATATAGTAGCTGATGTGATTGAATACTTCATAAAATTTGCAAACCTGGCTGAGAAGCATAAACTAAAAGGGTACTATATCGACCCTGGCTTCGGTTTCTCAAAGAGTATTGATGACAATGTTGAATTATTAAAAAGAGTTGGAGAACTTCGTGTCTTGAATAGGCCCATTCTAATCGGGATCTCCCGTAAAAGCTTCATATATCAACCACTTGGACTAAAGCCAGAAGATGACAAGGTCCTGGACGAGACAAGAAAATGGCAGGAGTATGCAATTAATAGTGGAGTTAGCATACTTCGTGTTCACGATATTCCAAAATATTAATTATCTTTGTTTAGATATGGCTTTCTTTTTGTAAGAGCATATATACATCGTTTATTAACATTAATAATAAAGAAATTATGGCAAAAAAATGGATCTGCACAGTATGCGGATATGTTCATGAAGGTCCTGAGGCACCTGCACAATGCCCTATGTGTAAAGTTCCTGCAAGTAAATTTAAAGAGGTAGTTGAATCAGAAGGTAAGCTTGAATTCGCTGACGAGCACGTTATCGGCGTAGCAAAGGGATGCGACCAAGAGGTATGGGACGGTCTTCAGGCTCACTTTACAGGTGAATGCACTGAGGTTGGTATGTATTTGGCAATGAGTAGACAAGCTGATCGTGAAGGTTATCCTGAGATTGCAGAAGCTTTCAAGAGATACGCTTTCGAAGAGGCTGAACACGCTGCAAAATTCGCTGAATTGATCGGTGAAGTAGTATGGGATACAAAGACTAACCTAAAGAAGAGAATGGAAGCCGAATCAGGTGCATGCGCAGATAAGAAACGCATCGCTGCCAAGGCAAAGGCTTGCAACCTTGACGCAATCCACGATACAGTTCACGAAATGGCCAAAGACGAGGCTCGTCACGGTAAAGGTTTCGAAGGTTTATATAACAGATACTTCAAATAGTAATGCTGATCGTTCTGGAAGGCCTTGACGGCGCAGGTAAATCGACTCAACTGAAGATGGTAAATACCTATCTGGAGTCAAAAGGAAAAAAGGTGAAGTACCTTCATTTCCCAAGATATGATGCACCTATTTATGGAGAGTTGGTTGCCAAATTCTTAAGAGGGGATTTCGGAACGATTGACAGCGTCCATCCACAATTGGTAGCACTCCTTTTCGCAGAAGACAGAAGGGATGCTGCGAAGATTATACGTGGATGGCTGGACGAAGGATATTGTGTTGTACTTGACAGGTATGTATATTCAAACATTGCATTCCAATGTTCGAAACTTCAGACAAAAGAGGAGTCAGATTATCTTAGAGATTGGATATTTGAACTCGAGTATGTCAAGTACAATATTCCTAAGCCGGATTTGAATCTATTCCTTGATGTTCCTATCTCTTTCGTTGATGCCAAGTTAAAACAGAGTCGCGAAGGTGATGATAATCGTGATTATCTTAATGGGAAATCAGACATTCATGAAGCCGATATTAAGTTCCAAATTGGCGTACGCGAACTTTATCTTCAGCAATGCGCATTAGATAAGGATTTCATCAGAATCCCTTGCGGCGATAACGACGGCAACATGCTTCCAGCCGAAGAGATATTCAAATCCATCTCCAAATATCTATAGAAGGAATATCTCAAAAAAAAGAATAAAGAATAGCCTTTCATGACGCTTTCCCTTAGTTTTATGCGTTATGAAAGGCTATTCTTTATTATTATATAACTGAATTACGTTATTAATAACTGGATTACAGACTTTTATTGTAATTGGTCATAGCGCGTTCGACACCTTCAGTACCGAAGCATTTTATTGCGTTAATAGCTCTATCCAAGACCTCTGGCAGCGCGCGCTTCTCTTCAAGAAGAAGCTCTCCAAGAACGAAATCAACCTGATCTCCTGGAGCGAATCCATTTCCAATACCTATTCTAAGGCGTGCGTAAGCATCAGTTGCAAGACAATAGTCGATATTCTTGAGGCCGTTGTGGCCGCCGGCACTTCCCTGTTTGCGCATACGTGTAGTACCGAAAGGGAGAGCGAGATCATCAACTACGACTAATAGATTCTCGATTGGGATCTTCTTTGCTTGTAACCAGTAGTTTACGGCCTTACCACTTAAGTTCATATATGTCGAAGGCTTAAGCAGTGTAAACTTGCGTCCTTTAAAAGATATTTCGGCAGTTGAACCATACCTGCCGGATACAAAAGAAATATTGGATGCTTGAGCCCAAGCATCCAATACCATAAATCCTATGTTATGACGGGTATTTTTGTACTCCTCACCAATATTTCCAAGTCCGGCAATAAGGTAATTCATACTCGTCGATAAGAAACGATTAATTATTCAGCAGCTTCAGTTGCTGCAGCAGCTGCACCACGAGTCATCTTAACAGCGCAGATAAGTGTAGTCTTAGCTGAAACGATCTTGATACCATCGTATGAAAGATCACCTGCAGAGATTTGTTTACCAATCTGTAGATTAGTGATATCAACTGAAAGTTCGTCTGGAAGGTTAGCGATCAGACCATTGATACGAAGTTTGCGAACTGAAACTTCTAGTTTACCACCGGCTTTAACACCTTCTGAGTTACCTACGATCTTAACAGGAACGTCAATTGTAACTGGTTTATTCTCAGATACAGCAAGGAAATCTACATGAAGTGCATTGTCAGTAACTGGGTGATATTGAATAGCATGAAGAACTGCAAGATACTCTTTGCCATCAATGCTAAGTTTAACAATGTGTGAATATGGAGTGTGAGTAAGTTGTTTCAACTCTTTTGCATCAACAGAGAAAGATACGTTTTCAACACCTTGTCCATAGATAACGCATGGTACTCTCTCTTCTTTACGAACGCTTTTTACGTCAGCTTTTTTGCCTGTAGTTCTTACAGTGCCTTTAAGTTCTAATTGTTTCATAATTGTAATTTAAAAATGTGTTACTCAGTCCGGTCTCTCCGGACCCCATTGCACCAAAAAAATATTTTTTGGGGTCGCAAATATAATATATTTGTTTATTATATCAAAAAATAGTTGAAAATTAAGCCATTAGAGTTATTGTAACAACCCAGTAGCCCTATTCCAAGCAAGGTTCATATAATACTCGTTTAGAATAGAATATTTAGCATTGGGAACATACATAGAGAGTCCACTGAAATGATTAATCTGTATTGTTATAAAACGTTCAGTAGCATATTTGTTAACTACAACGTCGTTCAATGCCTGTGTAAACTCCTTATATTCACTTTCGGATGCGATTCTGCTGACAAAATCATCAATATCGTTATACCAGCAACGGGTATTCCTATCATATTGTTGCAATGACTTTGGAGAGATGGCCGCAATCTCATCTCTATGTGCAGAAAAGATCTTTTTACAAACACGTGACAGAGCCTCAACTTTAGAACAGTCTATCATTGCTACAGTCCCCCATGGTTGACTTGCATCCTCATTATTGTAATTATAGAAATCCAGGCAGGTAGTATTCAGGGCTTGCTTCCAATCACTACTATTGAAGAGAGGGTCCATCATAATTGTATATGGATAGCCTTTAGTCAAAACTTCTGTAGGAGATGCGATGATATATTTTGTATTGTTTCTCAATTCATACGCAACTTCGATACAAGACATCAGACAGCAATCGAAAAGGATAAACTCATAGTCATTATCAAGTGCCGCTGCGAAATCTTGAATCTCTATTTCATGTCTTCCGGTGCTATTCACGTCTTGTCCAACAGATTTGACATCATATAAATCCGTACCAGGTTCTATATAATCTTTTACTTGCATCATATCCAAAGGAACGTTGTGATATCCCTGAGGAAGCCAACCTGTTCCGTGAGACCAGAAGATCAGTCCATACTCTTGAGCAGGATAGGCCAATCTCGCATCGGCTATTACACGTTTTAATTGGGCTGTATCAGCAGAGACCGTTTCAGATCCATACATTGCTACCAAAGTCTTTACGACTTCCCCATTTATATTTTTCGCATATTGATACAACATAGGTTCTTCACCCTTTTTATGCTCATATATTAGAAAAGCGTCAGCATATAATCCTTCAGAAGGGACATATCCTTTAAGCAGTGAATCAATATTAGGTTGGATAGTTGAAGATAGATTATTATTCCCATCAAAGTAGAAAAGGATCATTTTGTCACGATGCAGCTCTTCGTTTTCAATACAAGAAATGGAAATGAGTATAAGAATTGAAAAGCATAATATACTATTTATGTATTTCATTTGGTAAAGATTATGTTTTTTGAATTCAATATAAATGCAAAAATAGAAAATTATTAACTTTGTTAATTGTAAAGATGAGAATAAATAGAAAAAATAATTATACGGCTAAAATGATAAAAATTAAAACTATTATTGCAGCAAGTTGCCTTGGATTAGCAATTTGCGCATGTCAAAAAAATCAGAGCGAGGAGGAGTTTATGTATTCAATCGATCAATTTGCAGATATAGAGGTTCTTCGATATCAAATTCCGGATTGGGACAATTTGACACTTGGACAGAAAGAGTATATCTATCATCTATGTGAAGCCGCCAAAGCTGGTCGGGATATAATCTGGGAGCAGAATTTTAAATATAATCTCCAGATAAGGGAGGTTCTTGAAAAGATTATCAAGGAGTATAAAGGTGATCGCGAATGCAAGGATTTCCAAGACTTCATGGTTTATGCGAAACGTGTATTCTTCAGCAATGGTATCCATCATCACTATGCTGAGACCAAATTCTTCCCTGATTGCCCACAAGATTATTTCGGGGAGCTTATCGACGCAGTAAAAGCCACAAATGAAAAGGATTTCATTTTGAATGTCATATACAATCCTAATGAATATACCCATAAGAGATACCCAGGAGATGACAAGGATATCGTTCTTGCATCAGCTGTCAACTTCTATGATGGAGTTACCGCAAAAGAGGTGAATGATTTCTATGATGCTATGTCAGACCCTAATGATAAAGAACCTATCTCATACGGACTTAACAGTAAAGTCATTAAAGAGAACGGCGTTATCAAGGAGGAGGTTTACAAAGTCGGAGGCCTTTATGGTAAAGCGATAGAGGTAATCATCGGCCACCTTGAAGCAGCAAAGGCAGTGGCAGAAAATGACCTTCAAAAGAGATACATCAGCGAACTTATTGAATATTATAAAACAGGAGATTTGAAGATGTGGGATCAATATAATATTTCATGGGTTGGCGATACAGATTCTGATGTAGATTTCGTAAATGGCTTCGTAGAGGATTACAGCGACCCATTGGGACGTAAAGCAACTTATGAAGGTATAGTTGATTATCGTGACGCCAAGGCTTCTGAACGTACTGTTATCATCAGCAATAATGCCCAATGGTTTGAGGACAACTCCCCTATTGACCCAAGATTCAAGAAATCAGAGGTAAAGGGTGTTTCTGCAAAGGTTATCAATGTTGCAGTAATCGCTGGTGACAACTATCCTGCAACTGCTATCGGTATCAATCTTCCAAATGCCGACTGGATACGTAAGGAATATGGTTCTAAATCAGTTACAATTGCCAACATCACTGAGGCTTACGATAAAGCTACCGCTCAAGCGCCAAAGAGTGTTTTGAATGAGTTCGCTTGGGATCAGAATGAGATTGACCTAATCAAAAAGTATGGATATATCTGCGACAATCTTCATACTGACCTGCACGAATGTCTTGGCCATGGTTCAGGGCAGATTCTCCCAGGTACACCTGCCAATGCACTGAAAGAGTACTCATCTACTCTAGAGGAGGCTCGTGCCGATCTATTCGCACTCTATTATCTTGCAGACCCTAAACTTGTGGAACTCGGTCTGCTTGACTCTCCAGAGGCATACAAATCAGAATATATGAGTTATATCCGCAATGGTATCTTCACTCAATTCACAAGGGTTGAACTTGGTCAGCCAAATACTGAGGCACACATGCAGAACCGTAAGCTAATAGCTGATTGGTGCTATGAGCACGGGCTTGAGAACAACGTTATCGAGAAGAAGGTTCGTGATGGCAAGACATATTTCGTAATCAATGATTTCGAGGCATTACGTGGTCTTTTCGGAGAACTTCTAGCCGAAGTACAGCGCATCAAATCTGAAGGTGATTATGAAGCAGGTAAGGCTCTCGTAGTAAAATATGCGATGGATATTGACCCAGATTTACATAAAGAGGTTTTGGAACGTTATGCAACACTGAATCTGAAGCCTTATCGTGGTTTTATCAATCCTGATATTGTTCCTGTTGAGGAAAATGGCAAGATCATAGACTACAAGGTTGTTTATGGTGATGACTTCCTTCAGCAGCAACTGGATTACTCTGAAAAATATGGTATTTTATAATTAGTCTAGAGTCTAGAGATAAGAGTCTAGAGTATTAACTCTTAACTCTTAACTCTTAACTCTTAACTCTCAACTCTCAACT
>DCGV01000019.1:11111-32057 GCA_002314725.1 Bacteroidales bacterium UBA1769 | reverse complement strand
ACTCCCAACTCCCAACTCCCATGCGTACTCTCGCCCGTCTCATATTCGGTTTAACATTCATTCTATCAGGGTTCTTCAAATTCGTTGACCCTATAGGGACAAGTCTTATCGTTAAAGAGTATCTTGAGATATTCCATCTTGGGTTCATGGCACCAATCGCCGTATGGATTGGAATCATCATGTCGTCTATGGAGTTCGTGCTGGGATCAAGTGTGGTATTAGGGTTACGAATGAGGATTATCTCCACTATTTCACTGATATTCATTGGATTCTTCACTCTATTGACACTCTACCTGGCACTTTTCAATCCAATCAAGGATTGTGGATGTTTCGGAGAGGCCATTCATCTTACCAATTGGCAGACCTTTGAGAAGAACATCATACTTATTGCATGCTGTTTGGGATTCTTTTTCCAGAGAAAGAAGGTCGAGCCAATCGCACCTGCTGCAGTCGAGTGGATAATCATCTTCATCTTTGCAGCAATTGCATTGACCATCTCCATCTCATCATATAAGACTCTCCCTTATCACGACTTTACAGCTTATAAAGTCGGTACAGATTTAAATGATGTTGAGACAGGCGCAGCGCAATATGAGACCACTTTCATATATAGCAAAGATGGGAAGAGTGAAAAATTCACTATTGACAATCTTCCTGATGACAGTTGGATCTATGTCGATTCCGAAACGGAGTTGATTGAGGGATCTACTGATATGGCTCAAATAGATCTTGCCCTGAGTGATGAAGATGGCAATTATTGGACAGAAGAGTTATTCGCTGAAGAGACACTTGCAGCTGCAATCATTTGGGATCCAACCAAAATCTCTTCGAAACAGATTGAAGATATCGAAGAGTTTCATAATAAAGCACAGGCACACGGTATCAAGAGTGTTCTTTTCTATGTTGGCGGTGATTTTGACCTAGATATGGAGACATATTTCGCTGACAGAAAAGCCCTTATGACTCTGAACAGATCGAACGGCGGAGTTGTAATTTTCCACAAAGGCGTCATTACCGAAAAGTGGCCATCAAAAAGTATTTCATCTATGGAGTTCAGCGACAACGATGATGATTTTGAATTCTCGCTATTGAAAAAAGAGGTAGCTGAAAGGATGAAATTCAGTTTTACAATAGTAGGTATTCTAATATTTATCCTACTAATAAGATACTGCTGTAGAATGAGTTATAAGAGGAAAAGCGAACGCGACTAACGTTACTATTCATCTTCCCAATCATCATAAACGGCAAAATTATCATATAGAGAGTCCATCTCACGACGTTCTTTCTTGGTAGGACGTCCTGTACCTCTGTCTCGTTTGATAAAGAAGGTCTCAACTGGTGCATGCAATTTATCTAACTCCTCTTGTGGAGTCAGGTTTTCAGCATACTTCGGTACCTCCTTAGCTCCTTGACGTTTCTCCAATGGTGCCAATACTTTATATGTAAAGTGAACAGAACCTTTTCGCACAACAATCATATCCCCTACCTTTACCTCCTTTGAAGGCTTGGCATCCATACCATTGACAGTAATCTTACCTCCCTTACACGCATCTGTGGCATCAGTCCTCGTTTTAAAGACACGAATAGCCCAAAGATATTTATCTATTCTCGTCGTCTCCATGGCTTTACTATTTTATTTATTCATCCTCATCGTCAGATGGTTTCGGAATAGAAACCTCAAGTACATGAGTATCTGTACATACAGGACTCAGTTCGAAGTCAGCGAGATTGGCTGGGATCAGCAATGATTCACCTGCTCCTACTACACCATTGAAACCGTCATCAGTTATGATATTAAATGACCCTGATGTACAATGATATATGATGAAGCTGTCAAATTTGGACATATTGACGGGATATTGTTTATCCAGATCAATTGAATTTATGATAAAATGTTCATCAGTTACAAGATTGGAGAATCCCTTCAAATTCCTCTTGAAATCAGTTCCATCAAATGGATTGAAATCTATCAAATCAATGGCTTCTTCAAGATTCATCTCACGAGCAGTAGTGGGATTATTCTCCCTGCCCCAATCATAAAGCCTGAAAAAGAGTTCAGATGACTCTTGAATCTCACTGATAACTACGCCTGAAGCAGCATGTACAGTACCTGGTTTGATAAAGAAACTATCCCCACGTTGTGGACGTATTACATTCATTAGATCAGTTACAGTTCCATTCTTACAAGCTTGATAGAACTCCTCAGCCGATACTTCACGCGAAAACCCCATATATATTGCAGCATCCGGAGAGGCATCCATTATATACCATAACTTCGACTTCCCATATTGATCGTATCTCTCAAAACCGGCATCATCATTTGGATGAACTTGGAGTGAGGATGCACCCTTCATATGTGCAACCTTGACTGTTACCGGGAAATAGAGATTATAATAGTCAAAAATAGAATCACCAACCAAATCTCCAAGATATGTCTCAAGAATATCATCCAAGGTATTCTCTGCAAGAAATCCTTCGGCGATTTCGCTACTGACAGATCCAACGGAAATAATGTTCCAATTTTCGTCACCCCATGGATGCTCACTATGGAATGGAACAAATTTAAGCGGATATAGTTTCTTTTGTATTTTCTTCATTTCCAAAGGCTTTTTTGTCTAAATTTTTGTTTAACACATAGATAATACCTGCAACAACAATAGCTGCAACAACAAACAGCATGATGAATTGCATAGGAGGCATACTCTGGCACAGGGCTTCGTCCACATCCATATCAGGGAAGATTCTGGCAATCATGATGGATGTGAAATTATTCACAAAATGTAAAAATACACATGCCCACAGATTACGTGTCCTATAATATACCCAACCGAAGAAGAGAGCAAGAGCGAAAGCTGCCACCCCCTGCCAAGGATTCATATGTATCACAGCAAAGATAAGTGATGACCAAACTATCGCCTTCCATGGAGCCATATTATTCTCCAACATTCCTCTCAAAATAATACCTCGACAAAGAAACTCCTCAAAAAGTGGTGCCATTATGGAAGTGGCCAGGATAGTATCCCATAATGGTGTACCTAGATACAGATTTTCAAAAATAGCCTTCATTGCGTCCGGCATCGGCATCAATGCAGTAAGAGGGTCAATTATGATTCCCATTGCAGATGGAGCAAAAAGAAGAAGGACAAAGAAGAGTATTTTGTTCAATCTCCCATAATTCGGCCTATTGAGTGGAGCCGGTGTCAAAAATGGACTTTGTGAGGCATTTTTTGACATGAAGAAGATATAAACCAATGGAATGATAGCAGTAAGAACGTATGCAAGCGATGTATATTTTGTCGCTAGTTGAGCAAGTCCCAACATTGCTAGAATCAAACTTATTCCTACATTACCTATGATAAAAACCAATGCGATGACCCAGCAATGACCCAAAGTAGGTTTGAAATATGAGTATTTTGTACAATTCATATTAAACTGTTTTGTATCAATAATATTTTCCAAATTTACTCATTTTTTAACTATTTTTGTGAAAATGAGTACTCGGATGAATATTTTCAATAAGATAAATTCCTCAATCCAGAAGTTAAAAGAGAGAGCTTTTTTTAACTTCCTGCTTAACAAATACACTATTGCCATAGTGATATTCCTTCTTGTAATCTGTTTCTTCGACACCAACAACGTAGGGGTTTGGGTCAAGACTGAAAAGTTGATAAGAGAGCAAGAGAGACAGATAGAACTGAGAAGCAATGAGATAAAGGAGTTGGAGAAGAAGATAGACCAACTGGAGAATGTTCAGGATTCTCTTGAGAAATTCGCAAGGGAGGAGTTCTATTTCCACGAAACAGATGAAGATGTATATATTTTTGAGGAGTAATTGATATGAAACGTATAGCATTATTGGCTCTAACTACAATTGCCTTTTTAACCTTCAACGCCAGCAGTTGTCAGAAAATAGACGATCCACAACAGAAAGAAGAAGAGAAAACAACTGATGACAGCAATGCAGAAGCGACCAAAATCAACAAGTACATCCGAAGCAATATTATGGATGTGTACTATTATTGGAGCGACCAGGTTAAATCAACCAACTCAAAAGTAGATGCTTCCAGCTATGACGTAGAGACGTTCTTTGATAAGATGTTATACTCAAAAGACCGTTGGAGTTGGATGACTGACAAGGATTCATATATGCAGCAGCAAACAGGCGTCTATACCGGTACATGGGGTGTTTCTTTCTCGCAAGCCGCCAAATATTATGGTAGTTATGCCATACGTATCGCGTATATGTATCCAGGCTCCCCTTTTGAGCAATTTGGAGTCACGCGTGGCGCAATGTTGAAAGCCATCAATGGATATGACATTTCTGAGCCATTCACTCAGAGCAAATTGACTATATTTCGTGACGAGATACTCAAAACGACACAAACCTTCACATTCAGGTTGGTTAGTGGTAGAGACACTACATTCACAACATCCATGGCTCAAGAGCTATCCACAAGGTCGTACCTTGCCGCAAAAGTTTTTGACGGTGACGACTTCGATGGCTTGACCGAAAAGGTAGGCTATTTCAACTATTTGACTTTCAATGAGAATATGGTCTCAGACATAGACTCTGCAATGGCTCTTTTCAAGAGAGAGGGTGTAAAGAAATTGATTCTTGATTTGAGATACAACGGTGGCGGAAGTGGAACAGCCAGTAACCGGCTTATTAACTATCTTGCCCCTGCGTCTGCCGATGGAAAGGTTTATGTAACAAGAATGCACAACAATCTTCTAGCAAGCAACGATTTCAATAGTGAGATGACGATAGACAATAATCGTACAAAGGCCCTTGACCTTGAAAAAGTCTATTATATCGCTGGTCCGGCATCGGCTTCAGCTTCAGAGATGGTTCTGAATGGTTTGAAACCTCTGATGGATGTTGTTCACGTAGGAGATACAACTTATGGTAAGCCGAATGGTATGTATGTATTCTATTATCCTGGTGATGATTCCGCATACGCAAAGTATAATAATGGTGATTATTCTCAGTTGAAATATGTTTACCTTCCAATCTGTTTCTATAATGCAAATGGAAAGGGTGCGTTTATTCCTGACGATGGGATGAAACCAGACCGATATGTTCCAGATGATTTATATCACGATTTCGATACAGATGAGGCTATTATCAATGCATGCCTTACACACATTGTAACAGGACAATTCCCTGACTTGCCATTGAAGACTCAAAGTGTTATCGGCCATGGGGCAAGGTTACTGCAGGAGTATGAGAAGAATCCAGCATACGGAGCCTATTATGAGAAAGTCAAGAGATAAGAGTTAAGAGTTAAGAGTTAAGAGCAAAAACTCTAGACTCTGGACTCTAAACTCTGGACTCTAAACTCTGGACTCTGGACTCTAGACTCTGGACTCTAAACTCTGGACTCTCGAATACCTCGTCTTTATAATAACTTCCATCTCTTTTTTCCTATTGAGGATGTATTCATCTATCCTCTCGTCATTAAGATGACAAATATTCTTTAGAGTTGGAATCATCAGATATGGGGTAATAACCAATTGGAAGATATTTCCTAGTATTTCACCCATATTTGTCTCCACGATATTTCCAAGTGCGATCTGCTCCTGAAGGCGACCTGAATGATGCGTCATATATTTTGTATAGAAAAGTTCAACCGGTTCACGGTAACGATTCAATAATTCAGGGGCATTTATTGAGACATCTTGAAGGAGAAATGGAAGCGCTCTGTCGGAATTTAGTGTATCATAAAAAATGTCGGCTGCATTGATAATCCCTTGGATAAAGTCTACATTTTCAGCCATTACTGACTTCAGTTTATCTATGAACGACAGAGTATGTGTGTCAAGGATTTTTAAGAACAGTTGCTCTTTTGATCGATAGTAGTAGTTTACCATCGCATGTGTAACGCCTGCACGCTTAGCGACAGTAACCATTGATGTATTAAGGTATCCGTTCTTGAAGAACTCATCTTCGGCAACAACAAGTATCTCTTCCTCTTTGGTCATTTAATCTAATTCTTGAATTATCTTCTGCATGCAAAGATGATAATTATTTTTGTTTTCAAAATAAATATTCTACTTTTGCGAAACAATTAACATACCTGTTAAACATACAAGTTAAGAACATCGATAATGAAACGAATCGGAATTTGTTTAATCGTAGTTGCATCTATTTCATTGTCAGTACCCGCGTACTGTCAGCCGAACTTGGAGCAATGTATTGAACTAGCTTATCAGAACTATCCTCAGATTCAGGAATATGATTTGATTGAAGCTTCAAGAGGCTATGATATAAGTAACGCCTCCACAGCTTGGGCCCCGCAGTTAAACATCTCAGGTAAGGCCAGTTGGCAATCCAAGGTAGTTGAGATGCCTTTTGATATCCCGGGAATGCAATTTGACATACCTCACGACCAATATGGTGTCACAGCAGATCTTACTCAGCAGATATGGGATGGCGGAGCAACCTCAATCAAGAAAAAAATTATCAACGCGTCTGCAGAGGTTAAGAAAAACCAGCTTGAAGTAAATCTCTACGCTATCAAATCAAGGGTACAGAACATATATCTCGGCATCAATCTTCTTGACAGGCAGATTGAACTGAACGATATATTGTGTGAAAGCCTTGAGCGTACAATGAAAGAGATTGAATCGTTGATTGAAAACGGTGTTGCATACAGCTCTGACAAAGATCAGTTAAAAGTCAATATTCTCGCTTGTGAGCAACAGAGAATCGCCCTTGAAACAGATAGAAAAGCTTATGTCAAGATGTTGAGTCTCCTGACAGGTTCAAATCTGGAGAATGCTGAATTCACTGAGCCGAATGCAAATCAGATTGGCATTTCAATGGAAATAGATCGTCCGGAGCTCTCTTTATATGATTCACAGGCAAAACAGTTTGATCTGCAGAAGAGACAGCTAAACGCTAATCTTTCCCCTCGTCTTAACCTTAACATTCAGGCCGGCTATGGAAGACCTGGTCTGAATATGTTGCTTGGCGAATTTGATTCATATTTAGTTGCCGGTGTAAAATTGCAATGGAATCTTGGTAGTTTCTATACATTGAAAAATGACAGGAAAAAGATTCAAGCCGATGAGACCAGAAATGAATTAAGCAGAAAGAGTTTCCTGATGAACACAACATTGGAGGCTATGGAGAAACAGAGCGCTGTTGAGAAGGCGGCCGATGTGCTTAGTCGTGACAAAGATATCATTGACCTACGGGAAGAGATCCTGAAGAGTGCAGCTATTCAATATCAAGAGGGTATCATTAAGATGAATGATTATCTGAGTATTCTTGATGACACTTTCAATGCAAAACTAAATAATAATATTCACGCCATTCAATATATAATGGCAGTATATGACCTTCAAAATACAACAGGAACAGCTAAGTAAATCTATAATCATGAAACGATATATCCTTTTATTATCAATGGCAGCAGTATCATCTGCTCTACTACAATCTTGTAATCACGATATCGCATTTGATGCATGCGGACAGATCGAAGCGACACAAGTAATCGTTTCAGCTGAAACAAATGGTAAAATCCTTGACCTTAACATACAGGAAGGTGACCAAGTTTCAGAGGGCCAAATGGTTGGAGCTTTGGATTCAATGCAGGTAAAATTACAGGTAAGCGAACTTGAAAAACGTATGGAAGGAGCTAAATCACGTATTGTTGACATCAATCGTCAATCTGCACCTAATCAAAAACAACTTGCCAGTCTGGAAAAGGAGCTTACACGATTCTCAAACCTTTATGAAGCCAATGCTGCAACACAGAAACAGGTTGATGAGATATCTGACAAAATAGATATCCTGAAAGCTCAAATAGCTGCGCAGAAACAGAGTTGGGAGCGTGGGAACGACGGTGTTATTTATGAAATAGACACATACGAGGTCCAATTGGCTCAACGTGAGGACCAACTTGCCAAATGCCGTATTGTTGTACCTGTATCAGGAACAGTATTAACAAAATATGCCGAAAGAGGCGAAACTGTAACAAACGGTAAGCCATTATTTAAGATTGCCGATATGGAGCATCTATTCGTACGTACATATTTCACTACAGAACAGCTTGCAGGAGTTAAGGTTGGTGATACGGTTACCGTAATCCCTGATGACGGTTCAGCATCTCCAAAAGAGTACCAAGGCAGTATCACCTCGATTGCAAGTCAGGCTGAATTTACACCGAAGAATATCCAGACTCGTGACGAACGTGCCGATATGGTATATGCCGTTAAGGTCTCTGTACCTAACGATGGCACACTTCGTCTTGGAATGTATGCATATATAAGAAAGTAAAACGATGAGTGGTAATATTGCCATAAAAGTCGAAGGAATCAGCAAGTCATATAAAGCTACCAAAGCCCTTGAAAATATAAACCTCGAGATTAAAGAGGGTGAAATTTTCGGACTTATAGGCCCTGATGGTGCCGGAAAGACTTC
This sequence comes from Bacteroidales bacterium UBA1769, assembly GCA_002314725.1. GTDB lineage: Bacteria > Bacteroidota > Bacteroidia > Bacteroidales > UBA932 > Cacconaster. The sequence goes on along the minus strand of DCGV01000019.1, from coordinate 23,629 downwards.
CCTATTCCGAATCCTCACGACATTGTCTATAGCCGATTCTGGAAAGGCATCAGTGAACGGACGAGATGTTGTGGATAATTATGAAGATATACGCAGAACCATCGGATATATGCCTGGGCATTTTGCGTTGTATCAAGATTTGAGCGTAGAAGAGAATCTTAATTTCTACGCCACCGTATTCGGAACGACAGTTGAGGAAAATTACGATACCATTAAGGAGATCTACTCTCAGATTGAGATGTTCAAGACTCGTAGAGCAGGGGCGCTTTCAGGAGGCATGAAACAGAAACTGGCTCTTTGTTGTGCACTGGTTCACAAGCCTGATGTTCTCTTTTTGGATGAACCGACGACAGGTGTAGATGCAGTCAGCCGAAAGGAGTTTTGGGCAATGCTTTCTCGTATCAAAAAATCAGGAGTTACAATAATGGTCTCTACCCCATATATGGACGAGGCCAGTCTATGTGATCGCATTGCACTGATTCTAAATGGGAAAATCATTGACCAGGGAACTCCTGAAGAGATAAGATCACACTATAGGAATCGTCTTTACTCAGTAAAAGGCAATAATATGTTTCAGATACTTCAGATTCTTAGTCCATTAAGTGGAATTCTTAGCTGTAGCTCATTCGGATGCGAATGTCATGTTGCTGTAGATGACAATGGGCCTGATGAGAAGTCTCTCCTTGCGACCTTGGAATCAAAAGGTGTGACAGGCTGCACTGTCGAGCGTATTAATGCAAGTATTGAGGATTGTTTCATTGGATTGTCATAATTATGGAGAATCGAGAAAAGACAGTTATTATCAAACATCTTGTGAAGAGATTCGGAGACTTCACTGCCGTAAACGATATCTCATTTGATGTCCATAAAGGAGAGATATTCGGTTTTCTTGGAGCCAATGGAGCAGGCAAGACAACAGCTATTCGCATTCTTTGTGGTTTGAGCAAGCCCACATCCGGTGAAGGAACTGTTGCAGGTTATAATATCAGAAATCAACAAGAGGCAATAAAGAAACACATCGGATATATGAGTCAGAAGTTTTCTCTATATCCAGATCTGAAGGTATGGGAGAATATAGAACTTTTCGGAGGTATATATGGGCTCTCTGATAAGCAGATTGCAGAGAAAACAACGAAGATGTTAAAAGCGCTCTCGATGGAGGATGCACGAGATATGTTTGTTCGCGATATGCCTCTTGGATGGAAGCAGAAACTGGCATTCAGCATCTCAATGGTTCACGACCCTCAGATTGTCTTCCTGGATGAACCAACAGGTGGAGTTGACCCTGTAACAAGAAGAAATTTCTGGAAGATGATCTATCAGGCCGCTTCTAACGGGGTAACAGTGTTTGTAACTACGCACTATATGGATGAGGCTGAATATTGTGACCGTGTCTCTATTATGGTTGACGGAGTCGTTGAAGCACTTGGTTCACCTTCTCAACTGAAAGAGAGATACAGCGCAAATACAATGGATGAAGTATTCACAAAAATTGCCGGAAGGTCAATAAGAGAGGAATGAAAGAGATATTTGCATTCATAAGTAAGGAATTTATGCACATCTTCAGGGATCGCCGTACGACTCTGATTGTGCTGGTTATGCCTGTAGTACAGATTGTTCTCTTCGGATTTGCCATAAGTACAGAGGTACACAATGCAGTGGTCGACGTACTCGGTGATATGAGTGACCCTATGGTGCAACAAATAGTATGCAGTATTGAAAACAACGAATATCTGGAGATAGGAAAGATTCTCGATAATCCGGATCAGATGAATGAACGCATCCGTAAAGGAAAAGCGATGGCTGCTCTCTGCTTTGAGAACGGTTTCGATAGGAAATTGAATTCTGAAGGTAAAGCGAGCGTATCCATCGTAAGTGATGGAGCTGATCCGAATAGTGCTCAGATAGTATCGAGTTACATAAAAGGTGTAATTTCAAGTGAACAGTTAAATATCACAACACAAATGACCGGTGGCGGTGCAGCCACAATGCGCCCTAATGTCCAGCTCATGTACAACCCAGCTATGAATTCATCATACAACTTCGTTCCGGGAGTTATGGGTCTGATTCTTATGCTTATCTGCTCAATGATGACATCGGTTTCAATCGTACGTGAGAAAGAGCTTGGAACAATGGAACTTGTGCTTGTCTCCCCTGTCAAACCATTCTGGATTATCCTTAGCAAGCTTACTCCGTACCTTGTATTGTCAGTAATCAATTTCATCAGCGTTCTTCTATTGGCAGTCTTCGTCATGGACGTACCGATAAACGGAAGCATAACGCTTCTTTCACTTGTAGCACTCATATTCGTAGGTTCATCACTTGGGCTTGGGCTTCTTGTATCAGTGATATCATCCACTCAGCAGACAGCAATGCTTCTTTGTGGTATGGGACTGACAATGCCTACTATGATGCTCTCTGGCCTTATCTTCCCTTGTGAAAGCATGCCTGTGGCATTGCAGATTTTTTCAGATATTATTCCTGCCAAATGGTTTATCATAATTGTCAAGAAGGTTATGATTCAGGGAGCAGGTTTATCCTCTATCATAAAGGAGTTGAGTATTCTTACAGGAATGATGGTATTCCTTCTATGGTTCAGTATTAAAAAATTCAAAACCAGACTCTCATAGCTTATGTGGAAATATTTATTAAAAAAGGAGTTCAAACAGTTTTTGAGAGATCCTGGTATGCCCAGAATGACTTTGATGTTCCCATTTCTGATCATTCTGGTATTCCCCTTCGCTGCAAGTATGGAGGTCAAAAACATAAAACTTGCGATTGTAGATAATGACAACAGCCTCCAGTCAACCCTCCTGACAGAGAAATGCGCAAGTTCTGGCTATTTCGAAATATGCTCGAATGGTAATTCACCATCTCAAGCACAAGCTATGATGGACAAAGGAACTATCGATGCTATTCTCACCATAGATGCCGGATTTGCGAAATTCCTTGAGGGTTCAGCCCCATCTTCTGATGACCTTCCAGTCGGGATCAAAGTAAATACTGTAAACGGAACCCGTGGCAGCATAGGTTCACAATACCTCAACGCATGTGTTTCAAGCTATGTAATGGGTATAAAGAGTGCAACCGGCACTTCCGTAGGCCAGATAGAGATTAAAGAGACCAATCTTTACAATCAGTTCCAGGACTATAAACTCTTTATGATTCCTGCGTTGATTGTCATAGCTATTACAATGATGTGTGGCTTCCTGCCGGCTCTTAATATCGTTTCAGAGAAAGAGAAAGGAACAATTGAACAGATAAACGTAACTCCGGTCAGCAAATTTGCATTCATAGCTTGCAAGATGATACCCTATGTCGTTGTCGCCTACTTTATGGTTTTCTCTTGTATGCTTCTGGCACGGATAGCATTCGGATACGGCTGCGCTGGGAGTCTGCTCGATATCAGCATTTTCACATTGGCGCACATCATCGTAATGGCATCTTTCGGACTGCTTGTTTCAAACTACAGCGAAAACGCACAACAGGCAATGTTCATCATCTGGTTCTTCTCGATGATCTTCATGCTGATGAGTGGTATTTTCACCCCTATCGACTCAATGCCGGATTGGGCAAAGATTATCACCTATGCCAATCCACTTCGCTATTTCGCCGATGCAATGCGTGGTATAATCCTGAAAGGAAGTACATTGGCTGATACATGGTTCGACCTTACATGTCTTCTGGGACTTGGAGGTCTCACCACTCTTTGGGCGGTTTTGAGTTATCATAAAACCAATTAGAAGGGCAAAAAACATCTTTGCGGTTGTCTATTATTTGCAGAATGTTTTTTTATATCCATTACATCAATTGAAGAGTATCTACAGAACAAATAATAAGCAGGATAAACAAAAAGAACCCCGGAAGTCATATAAACAACTTTCGGGGTTCTCTATTCTCAATAGTGAAAGAATCACTGTTTATTCCTCAAAATATGGACTTTCTCCTGTAAGACTACCCAAGAAAGTACAAATGGCGCTTACGACATCACCATGGATAGGAGCATTGGTTTGGTATTCAACCATAGCGCTGACTGCATCTTCCAAAGTTGCTTTTGAACCATCGTGGAAATATGGAGGAGTCATTGTAACATTACGAAGAGTAGGAACTTTGAACTTCTTCATATCAGCCATATTGCCTGTAAATCCAGCAAGGCCATCATCATCTGCGCCGCAAGTGATTTCAGGATTGCGGTCAGCGAAGTAATCCTTATTGATACCAAGATACTCAAAGCTCTGACCACCTATCAATTGACCTACGTGGCATGATGAGCAGTTGTGCTCTTTGAATTCGGCATAGCCGAAGATAACAGCGTTAGATACTGCATCCTTGTTACCTTTCAGATATTGGTCAAATGGTGCATTTGGAGTCAAAAGGGTCTTTTCAAACTCTTGTATAGCATTACAAACGTTATCTGCAGTCAGTCCATCAGGATATAATGCTTCAAATTCCTTTACAAGAGCTTTATCAGTAGCCAAACCGGCAACGATATCGTCCCAAGTCCAGTCACCCATCTCTACTGGGTTTACAGGAGGACCTGCTGCCTGAGCTGCAAGATCTGCTGCACGACCATTCCAGAACTGTTGAACATTGAAATATGCATTGAATACTGTAGGAGCATTCACACCACCGAATTGGCCTGCAATACCCTCTGATGTACGATAATCAGCCTTGCTAGCGCCACCTGATTTAAGGATATGGCAATATGCACAATCAATTGTACCATCCTGTGACAATCGTTTGTCATTATACATCTTATAACCTAAAGCGACTTTAGCAGGATCGGTAGCGACCTCTGATGGAATAGGTGCGATAGGTTCATTTGCGAATTCGGCTGCAGCAAGACCGTTTGCGAAACGCTCGGCACGGACTTGAGCTGCCCAGTCAATAAGAATAGCACTCTCTTTATCATTCAAACCTGTACCCCAATGTACCATAGTGTACTGTTTGATGGGCATATTCTTCATAATGGCGATATGCTCAATCTTCGCCAATTCAGGTTCAGATATTTCAGACAATAACTCGCTTACACTCTTTAAGTCTGTAGCATGATAAGCATTTGCAGTATGTTTTGCGAATGTCTTTTTCATACCTGGAAAAGAGGCGTAGAACGGAAGATTGGGCTCTTGTGCATGGCAAACGTAGCAATTATTCTTTTCGAGAATAACCTTTACCTGTTCAGCAGCAGTTGCATCTTCAGGGATTGAAACCCTGCAGCAGAAGCCATAGATTGCATATGCCACAACAACTAATGCGATGATGGCAATTACAATACCTGTTACTTTACAACATTTTTTAGACATAATGATTTAATATTTAGAATTACTTTTCACTTGTATATGTATGCATACTACCCTGTGAGGCCGGAAGATGATTGGCACCATACCATGTCACCTGGATAGCCGCAAATGCAAAAATAAGAATTATCAACTGAATAATCTTATTAGGTATCAATTTTTTAAGATGAATATAGACTAATGTGATCATCCATGTTACCGCTGCCCAATTCTCCTTGGCATCCCACGCCCACCAGTCTCCCCACGCGGCTTTAGCCCATACAGCGCCACTCATCATCCCTATCAATAAAAGGGTTGATCCGGTGAAGACCATTACCTTTACGATCTTTCCAAGTGAGTCATTGATATTTTGTCTCTTTATAAACAAATCAGCAATTGAGCATATCAATGCAATAGCCAGAGTGACATAAGCGAATATGTATATGGACACATGAGGTAAGAACCAACCACTCACGAGAGCCGGCATCGGGGTATCTGAAGAAATACCAGGTTTAAAGATAAAAACGACAGCGAAGAAGATGGCAAGTCCTGCGACAAAAGGTATCAAGAACTTCTTTCCATGCTTTTCGTAAAAACGATAGAATGTCAAAACAGAACCGACTGCCAATAGTATGAAACCAAACCAAATTAACGGCAACCATTTATCCTTGACAAGAAGAAGAACTGAAAAGCCCTCACCATAACTATCCTGATATAATCTGTATCCACCATAAAAAGCTGGATGGTTGACTGATGTTGTCAATGATACGATATTGCCGTCAACCATATCTTTAACGGTGATCTTTGAGGTAAATTGTTTCGGAGAATAGGTATTTGGATAGTAGTCAATGCTAAAATCATCCAGAGTAACGTCAAACTTGATAGGAAGTGTCATTCCATTGTCATCAGGGTTGACGCTATCAACTCTATATGCGATATGGTTCGGTTCCTGTGATACAACCAATCTTGACTTCTCTACATCTGCGGCTCCGAAAAACCCTGCAAAAATGACGAGGAAGAATCCAATATGATTAGCCAGAAAAGCGATATTCTTCAATGAGAAACCAACTCTAGACCTTCTCAAAACAACAAACCCCACAGAAGTCATCAACACGAACATCACAACCACGAATGGTATCGAGTGCTCCAATGGCAAATTCCATGTACCGTCAATTGCTACCATAACAGCCGCAATTGCAATGATTATCCCTGAGAAAAGACGTCCACCCAGAAAATCGACAATCTTGGAAAATGAAGTCTCACGGCCTTCATTTTTTATTGCGTACGCATACTTCGATAAAACAATCAATCCTGCCAAGTATAGAATTGACAGGATAATAGATATAGGGAACTCCCAAATAGGAAGATGTACTAACATATTATTCTATAGAGTGATTGTCAGTTTTCTCTGTACTTAATGAAGTTTGGAAGAATTTCCAATGGAAAATAATCAGATATATAGTGCCGACTGAGACACATGAATCAGCCCAGTTGAATATCGGACGGAAAAATACAAACTCCTGTCCACCTACAAAAGGCATCCATGTCGGCCATGTAGTATCAATTATTGGGAAGTAGAACATATCCACTACCTTCCCGAATAAGAATCCGGCATAACCGCCATTTTCAGGGAAGATTGTTGCCAGTTCAGTGAAAGTACTCTCACTGAAGCATATTCCATAAAACAGAGAATCAATGATATTCCCAAACGCACCACACATTATTGCAGCCAATCCTATCAAAACACCCATCGGGGTATCCTGCTTTTTCAACAGTTTCTTGATATATATGAATATCAATACTACAAGGATTATGCGAACGATTGAAAGTATTGCCTTACCGATTACACCACCGAATTGCATACCGAAGGCCATTCCATTATTCTCAATGAAAAAAAGCTGGAACCAATCGCCAAAAACGTGGATGCTTTGTCCAAGAGTCATATTGGTCTTGATCAAGATTTTGATAACTTGATCAATGACAACCATCAATACGACAAAAATTGTAATTATTGTACCTCTGGAAAGACGCTTCATTACTGTTTATTCTTTGCCTCTACGCTCAAAGTTGTGTGAGGCACGATTCTAAGCCTCTCCTTTGGAATCAATTTGCCAGTTTCACGGCAGATACCATATGTTTTGTTCTCAATACGTATAAGAGCAGCCTCCAAATTCTGGATGAACTTGTATTGACGTGACGCAAGTTGGCTAACCTCCTCTTTTGTAAGAGATGATGCGCCCTCTTCAAGCACCTTGAAGGTTGGAGATGTATCTTCTGTATCGTTACTGGCACTTAAATCAACAGTACCTTTAAGCACTTCGTACTCCTCTTTAGCTTTGGCAAGCTTTTCAAGAATCAACTCTTTGAACTCCTGGAGTTCTTCATCGCTGTAACGAACCTTTTCTACTGGTTTTTCTTTTTCCATAGTATTAAGTATTATGACGAAAATCGTCAGTATAAAGTATAAATTTAGGAAATATTTTTAATTATTTATGCTTTTTTTACTGCAATCTTTAACTCACCATCTTCCCATTCAACTGTAACTGCATTTTGAATAGAATTGGTCAATTCTATCTTATTGGTCAATGTCTGTTCACAAACATAATTCTCAAATTGTGTAAGGGAATCTTTAATCTCTGGTCTCTCTTCAATCTCAACCACAACTCTGTCGGTAACCTCGAAACCGCTATCCTTTCTGATATTCTGAATTCTGTTGATCAACTCACGTGCATAGCCTTCGCGACGAAGTTCATCAGTAACAGTGATATCCATTGCAACGGTAAGTTTACCTTCAGTAGCTACCAACCAGCCCGGCATATCCTCTGACTGAACCTCATAATCTTCAGGAAGAAGATTAACATCACCGGAAGCAAGAGTCAAAGTATATTCTCCAGCTCTTTCAATAGCTGAAATAGTCTGCTGATCGAGAGTTGCGAAAGCTGCTGCAATCTCCTTCATCTGTTTACCATATCGTTTACCCAGTGTCTTGAAATTTGGCTTGATCTTCTTTGTGATAAGGCCTGTTGTATCGTGGATAAATTCCATATCCTTGATATTCACTTCTCCCAATATCAACGATTTAACCTTTTCAAGCTGCTCTTCAATCTTAGCATCAAGAACAGGAATGATAATCTTGGCAAGTGGTTGGCGCACTTTGATATTTACCTTGCGGCGAAGAGCAAGAACCATTGAAGAACTCTGTTGTGCAAGCTCCATCCTCTGCTCTAGGTCAGTATCTATATTTGCCTCACAGAAATCAGGCATCATTTCGAAGTGAACAGATTTGGCATTTGACACAAGATCTTTGTAAAGTTCGTCCATGAAGAACGGTGCAATAGGTGCGGCCAATACCGCAACACTCTTAAGAGACTCATATAGAGTTTGATAAGCAGCCATCTTGTCTGAAGTCAATCCACCACCCCAGAATCTCTTTCTGTTCAGACGAACATACCAGTTGCTCAAATTATCACATACGAAGTCTTGGATCAGACGTCCTGCAGTAGTGAAATCATAATTCTCATAGCACTCTTCAACACTCTTGATCAATGAGTTCTGAAGTGATACAAGCCAACGGTCAATCTCAGCTCTCTCTGCTACAGGAATGGCCTTCTCAGCACCTGTGAAACCATCCACATTCGCATAAAGTGCAAAGAATGAGTATGTATTGTATAAAGTACCGAAGAATTTGCGTTTAACATCCTCGACACCATTTGGATCATATTTAAGGTTGTCCCATGGCTGTGCGTTTGTAAGCATGTACCATCTTACTGCATCTGCGCCAGACTCATCCAAAGCCTTGAATGGATCGACTGCATTGCCAAGACGTTTACTCATCTTGTTGCCATCTTTATCAAGCACAAGTCCATTGGAGATAACGCTCTTGAATGCGCACTTGTCGCTTACCATTGTGTTGATAGCATGAAGCGTAAAGAACCATCCACGTGTCTGGTCAACACCCTCTGCAATAAAATCTGCAGTCTGACCGAATTCAGGAGTACCAAGTTTTGCAAGTGTCTCCTGAGCATATGGCATAGAACCCGAATCAAACCAAACGTCGATAAGGTCAGTCTCACGAACCATCTTCTCACCCTTATCAGATACAAGGAAGATATCATCTACATATGGACGGTGGATATCAATCTTTTCGTAGTTTTCCTTAGAGAAATCACCAGGAACAAATCCCTTCTCTTTAAATGGATTTGATTTCATAATACCGGCAGCAACAGCTTTGTCAATCTCAGCATATAGCTCTTGCAAGCTACCGATGCACTTCTCGCATGATCCGTCTTCTGTTCTCCAGATAGGAAGTGGAGTTCCCCAGAAACGGCTGCGTGAAAGATTCCAGTCCTGAAGATTCTCAAGCCATTTCCCGAAACGGCCTGAACCTGTTGATTCAGGTCTCCAGTTAATAGTCTTGTTAAGTTCAATCATACGGTCCTGAACAGCGGTAGTCTTGATGAACCAGCTGTCCAAAGGGTAATAAAGGACTGGTTTGTCAGTTCTCCAGCAGTGTGGATAGCTATGTGTATGCTTCTCAATCTTGAATGCCTTACCATCACTCTTCATCTCAACGCAAAGATCTATATCAAGTGTAGGATCATCAGGTCCAAGAGTAGAATCATATGCGTTCTTTACATATCTTCCGGCATATTTTGAATATTGTTCAACATTGACACTTGATTTTACGAAATCAGCGTCAAGGTCCTCTATCTTATAAAGCTTACCTGTACGGTCAACCATTGCCTGTGAAACGCCTGCATTGTCCACAACAAGCATTGCAGGAACACCGTTCTGTTTAGCGACCTTGTTATCGTCAGCGCCGAAAGTAGGCGCGATATGTACGATACCTGTACCATCTTCAGTCGTTACGAAATCTCCTGAAATCACTCTCAAACCACCTTCAGCACATTTAACCCAAGGGAGAAGTTGCTCATAATTGATACCGACAAGTTCTGACCCCTTGAATGATTCGCCAATAACCTCGAAAGGATTCTTGTCATTGAAATGTGCGCTCAAACGAGGCTTTGCAACAACATAAGTTGCTGGTTCCTTGGTATATGGATTAACACTCTCAACTCTTACATATTCAATGTTAGGACCAACGCAGAGAGCAGTATTTGATGGCAAAGTCCAAGGAGTGGTTGTCCATGCTATGATAAATACTGGCTTGTCTGTGCCTTTGAAAAGGAATTCAGATTTTGCATCACGGATAACCTTGAACTGTACAACTGCTGTTGTATCCTTGACATCCCGGTAGCATCCAGGTTGGTTCAATTCGTGTGAACTCAGTCCTGTACCTGCGGCAGGTGAATATGGCTGAATTGTATAACCTTTATACAGAAGACCTTTCTCATATATCTTCTTCAAAAGATACCAAAGTGTCTCAATATATCTGTTGTCATAGGTAATATATGGATTCTCCATATCAACCCAGTAACCAATCTTCTCTGTCAATGAAACCCACTCCTTAGTGTATTTCATAACCTCTGTACGACAAGCTTGGTTGTACTGGTCAACAGTGATCTTCTTACCGATATCCTCTTTAGTGATCCCAAGCATCTTCTCTACGCCAAGCTCTACTGGAAGACCGTGAGTATCCCAACCGGCCTTTCTTTCCACTCTGAAGCCCTTCTGAGTTTTGTAACGGCATACAGCATCCTTGATAGAACGTGCCATAACGTGGTGAATACCAGGCATTCCGTTTGCTGATGGAGGTCCTTCAAAGAAGATGAATTTAGGCGCGCCTTCACGCTCATCCAACACTTTGTGGAACAAATCCTGTTCCTTCCACTCATCCAAAACTCGTCTGTTGATATCGACAAGATCTAATTTTTTGTACTCTTTAAAAGCCATATATGTTCGTTTTATTTTTGACGTAGGAAAATTTGTAGTGTACATCCGCTGAAATCGAAATGACTGCGAAGCTTGTTCTCAAGGAATCTTCTGTAAGGTTCGCGTATGTACTGCGGAAGATTGCAGAAGAATGCAAATGTCGGCGACTTCGTAGGAAGTTGAGTCACATACTTGATCTTGATATATTTACCCTTCCATGCAGGTGGTGGATAATTCTCAATCTCAGGCAGCATGACGTCATTCAATTCAGATGTTGTGATACGGCGTGAATAGTTGCCATATACCCTTGCGGCAGCATTCAACACGTCCATAATTCTCTGTTTATTGATAACGGATGTGAATATTATAGGAATATCATTGAATGGAGCGATTCTAGCTTTAATAGCCTCTGTGTACTCCTTCATTGTATTGTTATCTTTCTCTATCGTATCCCATTTGTTTACAACTATCACACAACCCTTCTTGTTTCTAATGATAAGGTTAAAAATAGCCATATCCTGCGCCTCAACACCACTCTGAGCATCTACCATAAGGATACATACATCTGAGTTCTCAATAGCTCTGATAGAGCGCATCACTGAGTAGAACTCCAGATCCTCATGCACTTTTGCCTTCTTGCGTACGCCGGCAGTATCAACAAGCATGAATTCATGTCCAAACTTATTGTAGTATGTTGAGATGGAATCTCTTGTCGTGCCTGCAACTGGGGTAACAATATTGCGTTCTTCTCCAAGAAGTGCATTTGTCATTGAGGACTTGCCTACATTAGGTTTACCTACGATAGCGATATGAGGTATTGTCGGTACATCTTCCTGTTCCTCCTGAATCTTGGCATCCTTAGGAAGGAGTTCAACTACTCGGTCAAGCAGGTCACCTGTTCCGCTACCGTTCGCTGAGGAGATACTCCAAGGTTCGCCAAGGCCAAGTGAATAGAATTCAGAGACTCCGAACATCCTGTCACCGGTATCAACTTTATTGACAGCAAGTACAACCGGTTTCTTGCTTCTGCGAAGGATATCAGCGATCTCAGCATCGAAATCGGTGATGCCAGTCTCAACCTCAACCACAAAAAGTATCAGGTCACTCTCTTCGATGGCAATCATCACCTGTTTGCGAATCTCACCTTCGAAAACATCATCTGAATTGATGGTAAATCCTCCAGTGTCAACTACTGAAAATTCATTACCACACCATTCGCATTTACCATAGTGGCGGTCGCGGGTTACGCCTGCCGTCTCATCGACAATGGCTTGTCGCATTCCCACCAAGCGGTTGAAAAGTGTTGATTTGCCCACATTCGGACGACCTACAATTGCTACTAAATTCATCTATTTTATTTTTTTAAGTCCAGAGTTGAGAGTCTAGAGTCCAGAGTCCAGAGTCTAGAGT
>DCGV01000019.1:4914-11033 GCA_002314725.1 Bacteroidales bacterium UBA1769 | reverse complement strand
CTTATCTCTTATCTCTTATCTCTCCCCTATACAGCTGGCGTGGCATACGCCACTATATCCTCTTTCGTTATGGTTTCACCGCAGAGAATCATCAATCTCTCTGTGACATTCCTCAACTCTCTAATATTTCCTGTCCAAGGAAGAGACTGGAGCTGCTTAATCGCATCATCAGTCAATTTCTTCTTTGGCATACCAGTTTCCTGATTAATCTCACTCATAAAGTGGTCAACTAACAACGGTATATCTGACTTCCTCTCAGCCAAATCCGGGACATGTATCAGAATCACACTTAAACGGTGATACAAATCCTCTCTAAAAGTCCCTTTCTCAATCTCTTGAGTAAGGTTTTTATTGGTTGCGGCGACGACACGTACATCTACGGTGATATCCTTATCACTTCCAACTCTTGTAACCTTCTTCTCTTGAAGGACTCTCAAGACCTTCGCTTGAGCGGCAAGGCTCATATCCCCTATTTCATCCAAGAAGAGAGTTCCACCCTCGGCCTGTTCAAATTTGCCTTTATGTTGTTTGATAGCTGATGTAAAAGATCCTTTCTCGTGTCCGAAAAGTTCACTTTCAATCAACTCGCCAGGTATTGCAGCACAATTCACCTCGATAAACGGTGCGGCAGCCCTGCTGCTCTTATCATGTATTCTTCTTGCTACTAATTCTTTTCCTGTTCCATTCGAGCCTGTGATAAGAACCCTTGCATCAGTAGGAGCGACCCTATCGACTATTTCAGTAATATGTTTAATGGAATCGGATTCTCCAATTATCTGATATTTGCTATTAACCTTCTTCTTCAGGATTTTTGTCTCCTTGACCAGAGATGTCTTATCTGTAGCATTCTTCAACGTAATAAGAATCCTATTCAGATCAAGTGGCTTTTGAATGAAATCGAATGCCCCCTTTTTAATACATTCAACCGCAGTGTCAATCGATCCATGGCCGGAAATCATTATCACTGCAGATTCACAACCGGAATTGTTCAATGCATCAAGGACCTCGATACCATCCATATTGGGCATCTTGATATCACAGAAGATAGCATCAAAGTTCTCATTCAATGCCATATCCAGGCCCTCTTTTCCATCGGCAGCAAGTGCTATCTCGTGACCTTCAAATTCAAGTATCTCCTTGAGTGTGTTTCTGATACTACGCTCATCGTCAATTATTAACAGTTTCATCGTATCATCATTTTTTTAACAAAACCAATCCTCTCCCAAATAAACTACAAAGATAGCGATTTTTGCGAATAATTCTTATATTTGCAAGGATAGAATTAACTATATATGACAAGTTTCATCATAGCAATTGATGGATTCTCATCCACAGGCAAAAGTTCTTTCGCACAGATGATAGCGAAGAGAATGAATTTTGTCTACGTAGATTCGGGTGCCATATATAGATTAGTTACTCTGAACGCTCTCCAGCAAGATCTTTTCAAAGATGGCAGTATCGATCAGAATCTCTTGAAAGATTCCCTCGAAAGCATTGACGTAAGTTATGAGATAAAAAATTCAAAAAGTGAAATCTGTCTCAATGGCGTCAATGTTGAGAAAAGGATCAGAATGATTGACGTTGCCGACCACGTAAGTCTAATAGCATCATTCGGATTCGTCAGGGATTGGGTAAACGATAAACTTCGTAAATCCGTATTAGGAATGAACGTTGTTATGGATGGAAGGGATATTGGAACTACCGTATTCCCCAATGCCCAACTCAAAATATTCATGACTGCCGATCCACAAATCAGAGCACAACGCCGTGTAGCTCAACTTGCAGCATCCGGATCCAACCCTTCATTTGACGAAGTTTACAAGAATATTCTTGAACGTGACTATTTCGACTCACACCGGGAAGTCTCTCCACTTAAACAAGCGGCGGATGCTATCGTCCTGGATAACAGCCACATGACAATGGAGCAACAGATGGATTGGATAATGTCCATTATGAGGGAAAAGTTTAATTTCACATTTGATGAAGCTTAACGTCGAAATAGATAATAATTCAGGATTCTGTAACGGAGTCGTTCGGGCGATAACCACTGCAGAAGATTGGCTTTCCAATAACGATTCACTATACTCTCTTGGCTCCATCGTACATAATTCCGTTGAGTTGGAGAGATTAAAGTCAAAAGGTCTCATTATTCTCAATGATATCTCAGACGTATTCGATACTACCGTCCTCATCCGTGCACATGGCGAGCCGCCTCAGACATACGCCATTGCCAATAAGAACAATCTTAAACTTATCGATTGCACCTGTCCTGTGGTTCTAAAACTTCAGGAGAAGGTCAAACAGACCTGGATGAATATACGGAAAGATGGTGGCCAGATTGTCATATTCGGAAAGAGGGGCCATGCGGAGGTCAACGGGCTTGTAGGGCAGACCGATGGCGAGGCGATTGTCATAGAAAACATCTCGGAGATTTCAAAAATCGACAATACACGTCCCGTCGCTCTTTTCTCACAAACCACCAAGGATCCCATTGAATATAAAGAGATTGCTAAGAAGATATCGGAAAACATCCCTAACACACAAGTATTCAATACTATTTGCGGCCAAGTATCGGGTCGGCACAACAAGCTGAAAGAGTTTGCGAAGAGTCATGACATCATCCTGTTCGTAAGCGGAAAAGAGAGTTCAAATGGCAAAATTTTATTTGAATTGTGTAAAAGCGTGAACCCTCGTTCGTATTGGATTGAAGATAGGAAACATATTGACAAAGAGTGGTTTTACGAAGGTGACAATGTCGGAATATGCGGCGCCACATCGACACCATTATGGCAATTAGAAGATATTTTTGTATATTTGCAAGATGTAAAATAACTTTGTCGTATTGGCAAGGATTGATTCGTAACAATTATTAAATAAAATATTACTTTTATGGCAACAACCGCTGATTTTAAAAATGGTCTTTATCTGAATTTCGAAGGCAAACCAGTATCAATCGTATGGTTCCAGCACGTAAAACCTGGTAAAGGTCCCGCTTTCGTAAAGACTAAACTTCGTAACCTTGAGAATGGCCGTATCCTTGAAAAGACCTTCTCTGCAGGTGAAAGAGTTGAAACTATCACTGTAGAACACCGCGAATATCAATTCCTATACAAAGATGAGGATGGATTCAATTTCATGAACGTTGATGATTATGAGCAGATTCACCTTCAGGAGGATGTAATGGAGAACTCTGACCTTATGAAAGAGGGTCAGACCGTTTCAATGGTATTCCTTGCTGACGAAGAGAGATGTCTTACTTGCGAACTTCCTACATATGTAGAACTTGAAGTTACATACACTGAACCAGCAGTTAAAGGCGATACAGCCTCAACAAATGCTCTTAAATCTTGCACTCTTGAGACAGGTGCCGAGATCATGGTTCCTCTTTTCATCAACCAGGGTGACAAAATCCGCGTTAACACTACAGACCGTTCATACGGTGAGCGTGTAAAATAGTCAAGTTTTTCAACTTACAATATAATAGCGGGCTTACGACAGTAGGCCCGCTATTATTATATCCGGATATTTTCTATTTGTATAACGTCATTGATAACTTTCTGTCCTTCTCAATCTTCGGGACAAAACTTTGACCACACCAATCAAAACAAGTATTTAAATACTTGCAACAAAACCATCACTGAGAAGATCACCTTCATGCCGACTGTGAGGATAAAAGCAATGAAAGCACCTGTTGCCGCCTTTAACGATGTGATGAAATCCTGCTTCGCAAAGATCAACTCGCCAATCAGTGCGCCCAAGAAACTTCCCAGCACCATACCTATCGGAGTAAAGAGGAGACCGGCAAACAACCCAATCATTGCACCAATTTCAGATGATTTATGTCCCCCTGTCACTTTAGTCATCATTCCTGGAAGAAGATAATCGGCTATTGTAATTACAATTGCAACTACCAGCCAAATGATCAGAGCAGCAGTTGAAATTGTACCATCTGCCTTGTCTGAAAAATTCACAAGAAGTAATGCAACCCAACTCAACGGAGGTCCAGGTATGATTGGAAGAAATCCTCCGGCGATGCCTATCAGGGCAAGTATTATCGCTATTATTCCTACAATATCCATATTATCATAAATCAATGGCCATTATATAATCATTCATATAGAAGCCATTGCCAATCGGAAAATCACCCTGTCTATCCCTTCTCATCCCAAGATGTTCATAGAAATCCAAAGCTGGATTCTCTCTATTCACATTCAACTCCAATCTTTTGTGGCTGCTTGTATAAGCCTTGACCTCATTGACAATAGTATCGAACAACACCCTTCCAAAACCAGTTTTCTGCTCAGCAGGCATTACATACAGTTTCTCCAAATGGAAAACATCATAACCATCGTCGTCCAAACCTTGATGTCTATAAGATACATATCCCCTGCCATCTTCTATGAAAAATATATGTCCATCTTGAGTCATCTGCTTCATGAGGCTGGTCTCCGAGTACATCATGTCCATCATATAATCCATCTGCTCTGGAGAGAGAATTGTCGCATAGGTCTGACGGAAAACTACCTCAGCCATAACCATTATCGCAGGGATATCCTCTATTGTCGCTTTACGGATCATATTGGAACGTTACTCTTTATACAAACCTTCCCGAGACAGCAGATGGTTAAGATTAGCAATACCATAAACCACCACTGCATTCACTATTGATGAGTGCTCCATATATTCTGGTATCACCTGATAGAACAGATCACGCTCAGTGTGCCATATCTGACGATAGTCGAAATTGTAGCCAAGCGGATCTGTCTCACTGAACGATATAGTAGGGACACCCTCCATTGCGAAATATGCATGATCACTCCCTCCTGCCTCGGTAGGACGGGCTCCAGGTTCTCCAGAACGGGCTCTTACTGAGAATGGGAGCAGTGGATTAATATCGTTAAGCGGTTCACAAACCTTCTTGAAATCATCCAGCATCGCTTGAGGTACAGTGATTCCTGTAGTAACAAGTGGACCACCATCACGGTTAAAATAGTTCGATATGCTATTCATTGGGATTGTTTTATTCTCAACGAAGAATTTGGAACCGTACAATCCAAACTCCTCCCCTGTCCAAATACAGAACATAATAGAGCGTTTCGGCTTAGCACCAGCTTCGCATAGAAGTCTTGCAGCCTCCATAGTAACAGAGACACCGTTACCATCATCTACTGCGCCGCTTGCTGTATCATATGCATCCAAATGACCTCCAACCAGTACATATTCATCAGGATATTTGCTGCCACGCAGGATTCCGATAATATTATGATATTTGACCGGACCGCGGGAAAAATGGTTCCGAATATCGAATTCAAGAAGGAAATCATCCTTACGCTGAGCTTTCTTATATATCAAATCATATTGATCTGCATCAAGATATATATCACATACAGTAGGAAGTGTCTCCATGGTAATACCGTAGCAGCCTGCTCGGTCATAGTGAATCTGCATAGGCACTTCAGCCCTCTGAATGAAACCTTTTACCCCTGCATCCATCATCTCCTTATACAAGTGCGCAGTATCTTCAGGATTAAATGCAAATCCACGATTTGAAGCAGTTGTCAGTACCCATGCGCCTTTCAATTTACCCCTCATTCTTGCTAATTCAGAGCTGTTTTTCGGTTCAATAAGCACATGACCTTTTTCAGGGCCTTTCGTACCGGCAGTGTACGACGGAGTTGCAAAATGGAGCATCATACCATCTTCGCTCAACATCCTGCCGAACCATGGACCTCGATTGAACCCAACATTTATCTCTCCAACCTCTTGGACCATAACCTCCAATCCCCAACTCTCAAACTGCTCAACAACCCATTTCTCAGCATCTTCAAGAGCATGGGATCCGATGAGACGACCTCCAATACGATTGGCAAGGAAATCATCGTGCTGCATCGTTCTGTTATCACTCTTTCCAATTTCTATTATTTTCTTTACAGTGGCATCCTGTGCAGATACCAATGTTGATAGACATATAGTAACTATCAATAAACAATACTTCTTCATACCTTTTTCATTATCTCTTCAAAGTTAATCGTTTTTTTATGAAACTGTCAACTCTTCTTTTTTATGTGTGTTATCACTATGGAAAACAACTTCTAATATAACTCAAGTTTCGCAAGTAA
>DCGV01000019.1:0-4889 GCA_002314725.1 Bacteroidales bacterium UBA1769 | reverse complement strand
GTGTTTATGAGTACTTGCGAAAGTTAAATAAAATAATTATTGTATTTTTGTTGTATAATCTTCTTAAGAAAATGGAAAAAAATGCTCTTGAGGTTGCTTCACTGGCAGGCCATATACTTTTAGAGAACGGCGCGGAGATATCCCGCGTAGAAGATACTATGGAAAGGATTGCAAGTCACTACGGCGTGGAATCCCAAAATTTCTTCGTACTCAGCAATGGTATCTTCACTACCGGACAGAGTGGATACGCCAAGGTTGAGTTCATCCCGTTCAAGGGCGCTCAGCTTGAACGTGTGGTGGCAGTAAACCAGGTTTCCCGAGATATCAGCAGTGGTAAATACACACTCGACGAGGCCAGGGATGCACTTCTGCGCGTCAGGAGCATGAAGACAAAACACTGGTTATCACAGGTTCTCGGCTCGGCAATTGGTAGCGCTGGTTTCTGCGTTATCTTCGGCGGTGGGTTGATGGATGTGGCTGCAGCATTCGTAGCTGGTATGCTACTGTGGGCTTTCGTGGTCTTCGTTACAGCCCCGTACATGTCCAAGACCCTCGGCAATATTGCCAGCGGTGCAATTGGCACTCTATTGTGCGTCCTCTTTTATAAAATGGGCTTCGGAGTAAGCCTTGGGAATATGATAGTGGGATCGTTGATTCCTCTCATCCCTGGAGTTGCGTTCACCAACGGTATCCGCGACATCGCAGGTGAGGACTACATAGCAGGTACCACCAGACTCTTGGATGCAATCATGGTATTCTTCTGTATAGCTGCGGGAGTTATCATTGTCTTCATGGCAGACGCCCTGATCGAAGGACAGATGCTGGTTGTCAACGGTACAGAACCAGATGCACTGATGGGCAAATTCCCATTCCAAATGCTTGCAGCATTCGTAGGAACACTAGGTTTCTCTGTTTTGTTCGGTGTTCCTGCCAAGCACTATATACAGACGGCAGTAGTCGCAACAATAGGTTGGCTCGTTTACATTGTACTTACTAAGTTCGCCATGATGGGTATCGCTCCTTCCACATTCATCGCCACCATAGTTGTGGTACTCATGGCGAGGATTTTCGCAGTGTGGTTCAAGACTATAGAGACTGTATTCATTATCACTGGAATATTCCCAATGATACCAGGCGGCGGCATCTTCTGGACTATATTCTTCCTTGTTTCCAGCAGATTGAGGACAGCTCTGAACACTGGATTTACCGCCATTGAAGTAGTAGCCGCGATAGTGCTCGGCATCATGGTAGTAAGTGCCCTGCCAAATCGCCTCTTCCACCTTCGTAAAAGAAGATAGTTGCGAATTTTTCTGTACATTGCGCCTTGACTGATTCATTGTACATTGCGCCTTGACTGATTCATTAATGGCTGTTATTGATGAAATTGCCGAAAATGACATAGTATTATATGGGCAGGATCATAATCCTCTTCGGTGGGGCTATGCTATTCCATAATATTTTTCAAAGAAGATCAACAGTTTCTGAATGACTGCCTCTTTCTTTTCGGCTCTTTTCTTGTCGAAGCGTGACATTGGAGGGAGGATTTCATCTATGTCAGTGCCAATAGTTTTGATAGCGCCATCAATAAATGCGTCCTCAATAAATTGCAATGTCTCTTCTCTCTTCAGATGCTCATCTTCGATTATCATATTCAGTTCAGCCATTTTTTCGTTCTCGACATATTTTGTCCATGAAGTCATTATATCGTCTTCATTGTTCAAGCTGTCAATGAAATCAAGGATAAGTTCCTTTTTACTGCGTAAGTCAGGGCTTGCAGAGAGAGCGGCCTTGACCTTTAATAATATTTCAACATCTCCTTTGTGGCCAGCCTTATACTTTTCAACTAGAGCCAGTATATAATCTATGTTGATTTCAACCTGACGGATAAGTTCAATCTGGAATACTATGTCATCAGAGATATCTGTCTTGATATTCGCCGGATGCATGGCTTTCCACCACTCTTTGATATCCAGATATCTGCCACGATAGTTCTGCATCTCTAATTCGGACAGTATCTCATTGCCCTTGAATTCATCGAAGGCATTTAGCAGATTCTCATACCTCAATATGTTGCCGAACAGAACCAAGAAATCTTTTTTATCCTGTTCTGAGTCCGGTTCGTGACTGATTGGGAATTTTTCCTGAAGTTCATTTATCAATGTCTCATAACCAGGATGTTGGCGATGTTTGTCATCAGTAAATCCGTAGTAATAATCATCAAAAGTTTTTAGAAGAATCAATCCCTTTGCCTCTTTGTCTCCAAAGAGTGATATGGCCTCTTCAGTCTTTTTCTGTAGGTTGCGGAAGCAGACTATATTGCCAAATTTTTTGACAGAGTTCAATATTCTGTTGGTTCGGGAGAACGCTTGTAATAGACCATGTGTTTTAAGATTCTTATCAACCCAAAGGGTATTCAGAGTAGTTGCATCAAAACCTGTCAGGAACATATTGACAACTATAAGGATATCGATCTCGCGATTCTTCATGCGCATCGCTACGTCTTTATAATAACTCTGAAATCCATCACTTGCAGTACTGTAGTTGCAGTGGAACATAGTGTTGTAATCATCTATCGCACTGTCAAGGAACTCTCTTTGAGTTGTATCGAGATTGTCTGTATCTTCAGGATTCTCTTCTGCCAAGCTTTCAAATTCTCCCTCATTGATTCCGTATGAGAATATTGTGGCAAATTTCAACCTCTTCTCCTGTGGCAGCAACTCATTCTGGCGTTTGAACTCTTTGTAATAGAGTCTTGCCATATCTATTGAAGCGACTGCAAAGATTGAATTGAATCCTACAACTGCACTTTGTCTCTTCTCTTCAGAAACCTTTCGGCTCTTTGAGGCTGCAACTTCACTGACATTGGATATTATGTTATGTGTATATGTATAATCTTTCCGATATGTCTTTCTATTGAAATTCTCAAAAATATATTCTGTTATCTTCCGAATCCTTTCAGGTGCCATAAAGGCCTTCTCCCTGTCAATATCATTGACCTTTTCATCATCGATAGCATCATCCGTATCCATAGTCTTGATGTAGTCAACTTTGAACGGAAGGACATTGTTGTCGCGGATTGCGTCAATGATTGTATAGCTGTGGAGTCTATCTCCGAAGGCTTGTTCGGTAGTAGGTGCACTCAAACTTGAGCCAGTAGAGTTTTCAGGGAAGATAGGTGTGCCAGTAAAACCGAAGATATGGTACTTCTTGAAGTGCTTCACAATTGCTTGATGCATCTCTCCAAACTGACTTCTGTGGCACTCATCAAAGATAATTACAACGTGGCTCTGGTATATATCGTGCTTAGGATTCTTGGAGATGAATGTTGCAAGTTTCTGGATAGTGGTAATGATGATTTTTGATTTAGTTCCATCTTCAAGCTGTCGTTTAAGAACTGCAGTTGAACGGTTGCTGTTAGCTGCGCCCTTTTCGAAATGTTCATATTCACGCATTGTCTGATAGTCCAAATCTTTTCTATCGACAACAAAGAGCACTTTGTCAATGCCTTCAATCTTGGATGCAATCTGAGCAGTTTTGAATGAGGTCAATGTCTTTCCACTGCCTGTAGTGTGCCAGATATAACCGCCACCTGCTACGCTACCCCATTTCTTATAATTTGATGCTATCTCAATCCTGTTGATGATTCGTTCTGTGGCAACAATCTGATAAGGACGCATAACCATCAGCATCTGGTCAGAGGTAAATACACAATACTTTGTCAATATATTGAGCAGTGTCCTCTTACAGAAAAATGTCTTTGCAAAGTCTTCAAGGTCATATATCGGAGTGTTTGCAGCATCTGCCCAATATGATGTAAACTCGTAGCTGTGGCTTGTTTTGGATCCTTGAGAATGTCCACCCAACTCCTTGATGTGACTGAACCTTGTTGTGTTTGAATAATATTTCGTTCTGGTTCCGTTGCTGATAACAAATATCTGGACATAGTCATACAATCCCGAAGCTGCCCAGAATGACTCTTTCTGGTAACGTTCAATCTGATTGAAAGCCTGACGAAGAGGTACACCACGACGTTTCAGCTCTATGTGGACCAATGGCAGACCATTGACCAAGACCGTTACATCGTAGCGATTGTCGTGTTTGCCGTCATTATTGACATATTGATTGATAACCTGAACTGAGTTGTGATGTATATTCTTTTTATCAATCAGGGATATGTTTTTCGACTCTCCGTTGTCACGTCTCAAGACTTGAATGTTATCCTCCTGTATGCGGCGGCTCTTCTCTTTGATACCGTCATTTGCACCGGCAATGCAGGTGGAGAAGAATGACTTCCATTCTGAATCGCTGAATGTATAGTCATTCAACTTTTCAATCTGCACACGCAGGTTATCAATCAATTCGCTCTCTGAATTGATATAAAGCCTTTCGTAGCACTGCTCTTGAAGAGTCTTGATAAACTTATCTTCAAGTGCAGCTTCACTTTCATAGGCCCCGACCTGTTTTGCCGTTGATTTATATTCAGTTACGACTGTACTTTCATTAGTTCGAAGAACAATATCGAAATAGCTCATATAATTTGTTTATTTGAAATAGATGCCCTGTTTTTTTGGCAAATAACGGATGATGTACTAGTGACTCACGTTATTGTTTTATATTCTTTTAAAGGTCAATAATTTATCTCTATAATATTCATACTGTTGTCTCCTCTTCTCAATCTCTGCCGGGAGACCTGTGGTAAGGTCGTTGGTCAGGGTGTCAAATCTATCAAGGATGTCAACAATCTTTTGTTGTTCTGCAAGGGGTAGAAGGGGGAAAGGCATATCTTCTAAGACCTTTCCATCAAGAGTTGGTATTCCTGCCCTTCTAACCCTTGACATAAGGTATGGTTCCTTTGTTTGGAGATAATAAAAGACAAACTTTCCAGAAAG
>DCGV01000137.1 GCA_002314725.1 Bacteroidales bacterium UBA1769 | reverse complement strand
CTTCCAGAGTCTTATACTCCACCCCCTCCGGACAGTATTGCTGAATCAATTCATCTAATTTGCTCATAATAATTACAGTTTTTCAAGGTCCTGAATCTGAAGGAAATCTTTCAACTTAATATGTTTAACCGTACTTGTCGAGTAATCGACATCATCCATAGTGATGATGATTTTACAGATTGAGTTGTCAAGTTTGTTGAACAGTGCAAATTCCCTTTTGTATGTCTCCTCATCAGCTATGGAATATGCTACCTGTACAAGGTATTTCTTACCATATTACTGAAAACTTTTTAACAATAACAGAAAAGTTTTCACTATTGAAGTTCTGCAATAATCTTATCAATCTCTGTCCTTAAGACATTTTCTCTCTCTACAATCGTTGCCAGCTCTGCATTGAGTTTGACAATATCAATCTTCTCTCTAGTGTCCTCTTGCTCGACATAAGTGGAGACAGAAAGATTGTATTCGCTTGCTGCTATATCACCATTTGAGACAAGTTTGCAAACATGGTCAATATCCTTCCTCTCTGTAAATGCATTCAAGATATTCTGGATATTGTCATCTGTAAGTTTATTGCTGTTGGTAACTTTGATGCACTCTTTGGTGGCGTCAATGAAGAGTGTGCAGTTGTCTATCTTGGCCTTTTTGAGAACCATGATGCAGGTAGCAATGCTTGTCCCGAAGAATAGGTTGTCAGGGAGTTGGATGATGGTATCCACAAAGTTGTTGTCAATAAGGTATTGTCTTATCTTCTTCTCTGCACCGCCTCTGTACATTACTCCAGGGAAGCATACAATGGCTGCAGTACCATCGTTGGAGAGCCAAGATAGAGAGTGCATGATGAAGGCGAGGTCGGCCTTGGACTTAGGGGCAAGGACACCTGCCGGAGCAAATCTTGGGTCATTTATCAGAGTGATATCATCATCCCCCTTCCACTTTATTGAGTAAGGCGGATTTGAAACAATTGCCTCGAACGGCTCTTCGTTCCAGTGTTGTGGATTAAGAAGCGTATCATCATTTGCTATATCGAAATCTCCATATTCAATATCGTGAAGGAACATATTGATACGGCAAAGGTTGTATGTGGTCAGATTGATTTCCTGTCCATAGAAACCGCCTCGTACATTTTTCTTTCCAAGGATTTTTGCAAACTGAAGCAGCAAAGAGCCTGAACCGCAAGCTGGGTCATATACCTTGTTGATCTTGGTTTTGCCGACCAAAGTAAGTTTTGCCAAAAGTTTTGATACCTCCTGAGGCGTAAAGAATTCACCTCCGCTCTTACCTGCATTGCTGGCGTACATACTCATAAGATATTCGTATGCATCACCGAATGCATCGATGCTGTTGTCCTGATAGTTGCCGAGCTTCATGTCACGAACACTTGTCAGAAGTGCAGTCAGCTTTTCGTTACGTCTTGCTACTGAATTGCCAAGTTTATTGCTATTGACATCTATGTCATCAAACAGCCCGGAGAAATCATCTTCACTTTCAGTTCCCTTTGCAGATTGTTCCAATGCGTTGAATGCCTTCTCAAGAGTCTCGTTCAGATTCTCATCATTAGGGGCATTCTTGCAGACATTGACAAATAATTGCGATGGAAGCATGAAGCAACCTTTGTCTTTTACAATCTCATCTCTTAACATTTCAGCATCTTCATCTGAGATATCAGGATAATTGAAGGATGTATTTCCGGCAGCGTGTTCTCCTTTATTTATCAGTTCTGTTATGTTTTCTGAAATGTATCGATAAAACATAATTCCAAGAACATATTGCTTGAAATCCCATCCATCTACACTTCCTCTCAACTCATTAGCCATGTTCCATATGGCACGATGGAGCTCTTCTCTCTCTTGATCTTTGGTAACGGTTGCCATAATTATCAGTATGTTTAAGCAATCAAATTTACAAAAAATATGTGAACTATATACGTTTTGTCTATAAGGTGCGTCAGAGTTCTTCATTGTTAAAACGTGATAAACCATCTTTCTCACATCCCTATCCCTGCTTGATTTCCCAAACGAAAGTGACATCGTCTGAGGCTTTGAGATCTTCCGGTTCGATATCTAGAGGACCTTCTGAAGTGAGTGCGCATGGGCGAACGAGATATGCATCTTCATATGGGAGTTCACGATACAGGTTGATGTTTCGCCATGAGTAGTTGATGGTCAATATATCTCCGAGAGTGCAACCTACCGCTCTTGTTATTCTCAACGCTTTCTCTTTGGCGTCTCTGGCAGCATCTTCGATGAGGTCGTATTGAGCCTGTTTTGAATCGCTGACGGTGTAGGAAATGGAAATCTCAGTATCTACCATCTCCGTTGCAACCATCTTCAGGACTTTGCCCAATATGAGATTGTCCATGCCCAAGTCAATATGTACCTCTTGACTCAGTTTGTATCCGACAAATTTCTCATGACTGTAATTGCCATTGACATATACACTCTCTTTCTTTTTGTCAATCTGAAATCTTGTTGTCTTTGGAAGTTTATCGTCAAGTTTGAGCCTTCTCATAAAACCTTTGATCTGACGGTTGTAGTCCTGTGCCAGTTCGTAGCTTTCAATGTAGGTTGGTTTGACTGCCGAGATGCTGAGATTGACTCTCGTTATGTCCGGTTTCACAGATACAGATCCGCTGCCTGTGACAGTGATTGTTTTCGTACTCATAATGTTTTTGGATTTAATTACTGCACAAAACTATCCCGGCTTTTTGACAAGTTTTGACAGTTGGTACTTCTACTTGACCCGAATTCAACTTTTAAACGCAATTTTTGAGAAAGAATCTGTAAGATAAAGAGTTATATT
>DCGV01000034.1:11309-11919 GCA_002314725.1 Bacteroidales bacterium UBA1769 | reverse complement strand
CGCTCTATTTTCGGTTGGTCCATAATGCTTTACTTCTTTGGCTTCTCTGGAATTTCCCTCTTTAAAAAGGCAGTAACAACAGCAAGCCCATATTCACTCGTGTTTGTAGGACACACGGAAACAAGTTCCCAACCCTCCTTCCCGAGTTTGTTGAGTTGAAGTTCCATTCCAGTACAAGCTGGTGTGGGGAAATCCAAGGTTTTATATTCAAATTTCGTCATAGGACTATTACTTATTATCAGGCCATTTAATGTTTGACCTCTTGATGTGCCAGGTACTTCCAATTTGATATGCCCACTCTCCAAATTCTCCAGCACGCAGAAGATCTCTTAATGGAAGCCCTTTTCGAAGGTCGCTGTCTTTAAGAAGTCCGGCTTTCTCAAGTATTTCAGCAGCAGCTGGTGCTGAAAGTTCGCTTATATGATTGAGGTCCATATAGCGGTCAAGACACTTAATAAGTTTGAATTGCATAATATATCCCTCAATCAGATAGTTAGTCGAATTTCATCAAATCATCAATTGATGATAAAGAGCTGAAATCTTTTACGGTTATCTCCGGCATTGGCTTAAGGAATGTCGGTTCCGGATTGACGTTGGCACATTGCTGGCG
>DCGV01000034.1:0-11257 GCA_002314725.1 Bacteroidales bacterium UBA1769 | reverse complement strand
ATGTTTCAAAGTCTTCCGGATTCAGTTCATTGACAGATGTAACATGCGGGAACAAAAGTTTCAGGTATCCTGTGGCCAACTTTTTAACTGCCTTCAAATGGCGCGTGTCAGCATCCTTGGGGAAGGAAATCGCATTATTGACGGTGACGGCATATTCTGGCGCAGTTCTAAGCTGATGAAGAATCTCAGAGAAGAACTCGACATTGATAGTCCAATCACTTATTATCATACTATTGTTGATCCTCGGTAGCAGCCAGCCTTCTATGAAACCGTGGAATCGGTCAAGCAATGCCGATTCTTTGAAAATCTCAGGAAGTTCTTTGACGTAGGTGTGCTCGATAGGATATCCATCTTCGCGAAGAAGAATATTGCCTAAGAGCATAAGTCCACACTCTGACATAAACTCGTAGTTGTCAACCTTTGTCTTTCCATCTTCTAGATATGCCTTCAAGAAAGACTGCATTTCAGGTCCATCGGTGAAGCTGATAGACTGAATCTCATCAAAGGCTACAGTATCGTAGAATCTCATAATGCCGGGGAGCTGTTTTTGTTTATCATAGAACAGCTTTGCACGAGACACTTTTCCGCCGCTGATGAGCCAGACAAATTTTGAGAGGTTGTTGAATACAAAAGACTTGCCCGTACCTTTAGGTGCAAGTTCAATCATATTTGTCCTCGGCTCAACAAATGGAAGCAGTCGAGTTAGAAACTCCAATTTTTGTGTTTTGCTGGCAAAAGAATCAGGATTATATTCCATTGCGGAGATCAAAACATCAATCCATTCATCTGTGGTAAATTTTTTACGGCACTCGCGGAAGGCAGCGATATCCAATCTTTCCATTGGACGGAAAGGTTTGAATTTTATCATCTCGACATGGCCGGCAATACCTGGTTCAGGAGCAACATAGACAAGTTTAAGAATACCCCAGCGTTCACCATCTATCAGGTCCTGAGGGTTCTCTTCCACTAGATATCTAGGAATTTCTGTATCACCAAACTTGATTCCCATATCAGGAATCTGGAATTCCACCTTATTGCGGGTAAGATTTGTGTTTACAATGAACCTGGTCAGGAGCGTCATTGTTTCTCCAGACATCAGTCTTGCTTTGACTGCATTATTGTCTGCCGGGATATGAGCATCCAGAAATCTTGTCAATTGCTCTCTATGAAACTTACCATCGGGAGTAACATGAGTTGATATCAGATAATCTTTGATGAAAGACGGCAAATTTCTTCCGGTAAAAACGTCATAATTTTCCGGATTCTTGTAAACTGCTGCAGGGCCAAACACCTGCTGAATTTTTTGACCTAATATACTCATGATTACAAATCAAACATATCGTTAATATTTCCGGAACCAAGACCATAGAACTCTATATCTATAGTTTGCGTCGTGCCATCTTCTGGTATAATTATCATTCTGTTGATGCCAGCTTGCGCATTGTCGAGTTTGACAGACCATTTCGTTCCGCTACGCTGCATATCATATTCTTTTCCTTCAAGACGAAGTTTTACACTTGATGGCTCAGGCATGATTCTCAATGACACAACCGAATCTGAAAGTGCTACCTTTTCTTCAATTACTGTGATCTTATGAACTAAAGGTTGCGAATTCTGCTTATTGGATACAATGATGAAAGGAACCAGGACTTCCTCAGGTGTGGCTCCTCCGTGAACTTCGTGTGTAGGTTTTGTCGCCAATGAAGCATGGGTAAGAGCAACACGGTACTGCTGTCCATCCGTTTCATTTGTGTGCTCAAAGAAGAAATCGTCATTACCAAGTTTTCCTTCAGAACTCTTGATATAACGTCCTTCATGTTCATATTTGCCTTGAAGTTTCCTGGACTCAACCTTACGAGAAAGGGCGCTCATTCCGTGATCGGAAACAATTGCTATGGTTGTAAGTTTATTCTGGTTATCGGCTATGATTTTTTCAACGTAGCCCTTTATCATATCAATTTCACGAACCAGAGTCTGATATTGCTGGTATTGGCAACTATCGTGGCCGATTTTGTCTATGCCTTCAAATTTCTCAATCTCAGGCTCATAGAAACCATTCAATGACGTTGAGGATGGCAGATTTGAACGAGTTATCTCGGAATATACAACGTGCAAATTAGGATCAAGATTCTCAAACAACTTTGCTATCAGTGTGAGATACTCAACACCGAGACCGTCAAACCAATAAATCTTATCCGGTTTAAGCCTTTTGTTTTTGGAGATTTCATTCAGTTTGTCTTTGGTATTCTCGAATTTATAATACCAGCTGTAGAAAGAATCTCTGCTTGAATTCCTTTCGGCTATCACCGATTTGATGCCGTCAGAATAATTGTCGGAAAGTTTTGCCTTTTTGTACTCGCAGATATAATCAAAAGCCCATTGATGCTCCTCCGGGAACCTTGAAGGAACTTCATTCATTGTATAACGGATAAGGTCTGGATATGTATTGAATAGCTTCTTCAGAAGAATAGTGTTATCCATATGAAGAGCATAGGCACCCAAAAGGAATGGCTTTTCGAATTCAAACGTGCCAGTGCAGAGATCAACAGCATCTTCGGTAGAATCTTTGGCAATTTCTAATATATGATCCCGAACCCAGGATTGAGAGCTTTGAGGAACAAGAGTATTGAATATGTCCCCATAAGCATTCATCAATTTTGAGCGTTCTTCTTTGTACCTGTTCATTTCAGCCGGTTCAAAATAGAATAGACGTTCATTGTATGCGATGAACAACTTGTATGGAGATTCCAAATCAGTGCACTCATCAAGACATATTGAGAAATAAGGCATATCGGCTAACTCATTTTGCAACAACATGTAGTGCTTCAAGAGCCAGCGGTCGAAAGCTGTATGCTTAATGATTGACCATTCCTTAAAAGCGTCGGTTACGCTGAAATGTAACTTATTGAACCTGTCCCTGACGTATTTTGAGAAATTGAAATCGGCAAAACCAACTTTGATGATGTCCAATAGAAGTTCATCCCAATATTTGTCATCTTCTTGAATATGGTCGAAAGGTATTGTGAGGTCAAGGAACTTTTCAATGTATTCCGCGGCATCATTTATTGGCGTGAATTTGAAAATATTGTCAGGCTTTGCATATGCGCTATTGACAATAATGGGAAGTGATGAGCAAATGATCTTCTCTTGGGGAGCCTGATCTTTCCAAAACCTAAGCCATTCCCGCAATGAACTTAAATGACAGCGTTTGCTGGTGGTCGGCAGCTTTATGTCGTTGTATTTCTTGACGAGATATACTTCGACAGATTGTGGTTCTGAAAGATACTGCCAAATTGGAGCACTCTCCTGCAGTCGTCCGAAATGACTCAGGAAATCAGTAAACCGATTTTGGAGTCCAATTATCGGTATATAGATTCGCTTACCTTTACTCTCTTCAGACAAAATAATCTCACTGAAGAATCCTCTGAATTGTTCTTCAGGGTAGAAACGCACCAGCTCTGAAAACGGCGTTATAAGGGACGGCTTCCTACATTCGAAGATTCTCTTCTTAAGCATATCAGTCGTAATCCAAGAGTCCGGATCATTGACATCGAGAATACTTTCCAGGCCAATGAGCTCAACATTTTTTTCCTGCAGGAATTTGGCTAATTCCTGGAAGGTCTCAAAGTTGTTGAGCATAATGAACCTTACGCCATATCTTTGTGCAAGAAAGTCTCTGGATGTAATATCGGCCTCGATGGCATTTATCAACGCCTCATATGAGTCGAATTTAATTATTTTATCTGTAACGTCCATATTATGACAGGTAATCTGCTATGTATTGCGAAATCCAAGGATTCTCTTCGATAAGGTCGAGAAGAACTTTCTGCCACATCATATTAGGCATATTGGTAGCTTTGACGGCATCCCTAGCCTTATCAACCAAATCTTCAGGTACTTCTGTAGCTGGAATAGGGCTAACGCCAGGCTGTGGCTCTGGTTCCGAACTTGGGCTTGGTGTGTCAGGAATGACTGTCGGTCTTCTCTTCCTCTTCTCAAATTTGAGAATGGCGTTCTCGATGTCACTTTCCTTGATGAATGCGACCTCCTCAGGCAGACTGGAAATTTCGGACAGAAGTTCACTCCACCATTCTTTCTCTATCTTTACATCATCTTGTTCTTCTATGTGAGACACAAAATTCATGAATCCTTCTTCGTAGTTTTTAGGATTCTTAAGCAAAATAGGAAGATCTATCTTGAGTGATTCAATCTGATTTGAGAGTTCTTTGATTCTTTCAACCCTCGGCGCCTCCTGCTCAAACAGTTGAATTATACCCTTGACGATGATTGGATATTGAGGATCATTCGATATCTTGTCATTGTACAAAAGTGTCCAAAGAGGGAATTTCGCTTTCTTCTTGCAGAATTCCTGAACTCCCCAACGAGCATTGCCTAGACTCTTTATCTCGTGGATATTGACAACATCTTTCAGGTTGAAGCACTCTGCAATCTGTTTGGTAAGCTTGCTTTCTTCAGGTGAGCCGAAGCGAAGTAGCAATTTGTTGCTGGCATCAGAACGTCCCTCATCCCACATTTTGAACAGGATAACAAGCATATCGGTCAGTCCTTCGTCAGAAACCGGTTGAGAGGTGCTTGGCTGGAACAAATCTCCTTTGTGCTTACGCAAGGCATATGATAACGCAGCCCAGTTTGCTTTACTTGCGAAGAACCCATAAGGAGGCCTCATAAATGGAGCGAGTATCTCGGAAAGCGAGAAGCGGTCCTGATATTTCTTGTGTGCATCGTCGATGCACTTATCCATAAACTTGCATACCTCGACAAGCCAGGATCCTCCGATTTTCGCAGCATCGGTCAGTTCGCAATCTTCACGGACAAGGTTGACATCGTTTTCCTCGAATACGAATTTTGTCGGAACATTTTCTCCGGTGAAAGTAGTCAATTGCTCTCTAGTCTGAGCCTGAAGAATCTGTGTGACAAGAGCCGGGTAATTTTTGTTTTTGAAGAAAGTCATAGGTACTGTCTGGAACTTCTTGACAGTTTCCATACCTTTAGGAAAGACTTTGATACTTAATTTCTTGTTAATGAGTTTCGCCGACTCTTTAATGATACCATCCTTGTACACATCTCCATTGAAATACATTTCGTATGTACCGTTTGATATCCTTTGCGCCCATTTCGTTATATACTGCTTTGCAGTGTTATCACATTCCGACGCAGTGTTTTCATTGAAATATCTCTTCGCAATGTTGAATGTCGCAATAAGATCAATGAAATTCTTCTTATAGTCTGAGGTGAATACTTCATCGGCGACAATCAGAATAGAATTCTGGCATTCGAGGGACAGTTCTCTGACTCTTGTTGCCATCATGTCCTTTGCCTCTTCTGTAATAGCGACGAACAGGGCGATATGCAAGTTGTTCGGCTTATCGTCCATATATTTCTTAAGCTTGCTTCTAACAAGGCTCTCCTGGTCTTCGCAGGAATAGAACTGAACGTCGCATTTCCTTACGAGTGCTTCTCCTACGGCATATAGGTTTGCAATATTGTTCTTCTCCTGACTGTAGAAATTAAGGAAGTCAACGCCGGTTTTATACGAAGCAAGAACTTTCGTCCTTTCTTCAGCAAGCTCAGTCGCATTATACGAATTCGCTGAAATCTTGAACTCACCCCAGATATTGCGTGATATGATTTTATGCTCATCGATGAAGTTGAGGATGTTTTCCATCTTATCGTTCACGCGGTCTCCAAGGAAGAGGAATCTAAGATTCTTTTCATTCGCTGCTATTCGCTCCGGTGCCTGCCTGTCAGCATACTTTGTCTGAAGAGCGTTCAGCAGAAGAATTGTCTTGAACACTCTGACATAATCATCGCCAGCTTCATTTACGTGAGGGAATTCAGTCCTGTAGACATTCGTGAAGACGCTACATTGAATATCAGATTCGAACTCTGTATAAAAGAAATCCCACAGCCATTCTGCCGTTAGCAATTGTTTGTTTTCAAAGGTGTTTTCATCATCAAGGAAACACTTGAAACCGGCAGACTCGTCATTCATGAATCTGATTACACTGCGATTTGCAGAGCCAATCAAATTGGATAAAACCGAACACAGATATGCGGTATAAGGGTGCATCGGGAAGAGCATTCCAATGTATGAAGACTCTTCACCATTCATCGGACATAGGTACTCAATCAATCCGTCAAGGTTATCCGTTCTATTGAACTTCATAATGGTGGCAGACGTCTCTGGAACACCTTCCTTCAGGCCAAACGTATGTTTCATTATGAGGTAAGTGGAAACCTCGTCCATTCTATATTCGACCTGTTCAAAGCGGTCGCTCATCTTTGTGATGTCTTTGCCTTTGCTATCGTTACTTTGGGCTTCAGACCGGTGAGAAATCAAGAACAGGAACAAATTATTCTGTTGTGACTTTTCGGCAATATTCTGGAGGACATTGATACGATCACTCTTTATTGTATCCATCACGGATGTGAATTCATCCCAGAATATAATAAGGCCATCAGCAATACCACGGTTTTCGATTTCTTTCTCAATCTCCACGAGCCAGTCGCTGATAGTCTCAGCTTCCGAATTTAGATGAATCTTATGCTCGGCCAGGGCTTCCTCCAATGCAATGAATACATCGGTGTCATCCTGCGTAAGTTTGTCGACAATCTTGGCCGGTGTTGAGGCTATCATCCTCAATGAGTCATTCTGACTTAAAACCTCATTGAGCATTCCCTCGTGTTTCTCAATCCACGTAATAGCCGTCTCAAAATCGGATTTTACATACAAATCCTTGTGGCCGGCTTCTGCAAGAGCCTTCTTGGTTTCCTTCTGGAGAGAAAGAGCAAAGCGAGGAATATCGTATGCTCCCTCAACGCCTTTGAGAACAACCGGAAAATATCTCTTTCCAGCGCGCATTGCACGGATTCGCTCCCTCAGTGAGGCGTCAGTGAAATCTGAAAGGTATTCATTTATATCTTCCAGATTGTCACAGAAGAGATGCTTAACCACAGAACTTGCGTGACTCTTTCCGGTACCGAATGTTCCTCGTACCCACATGCTCTTGCGCTTTGACACATCAGTGGATGTAATCGCAGAAAGAGATTTGCTCAGTAAATCACAGAACTGATTAGTGGGGATAAAAGACTTCCAGGAATCCTTGGTTTCCGACATTAGGTCATATACCGGAAGGAAATCTCGTAAAGCAAAATAGTCAGAATATTTCATGATGAATGGTTTTTATTACTGAAGGAACAACTTAAACACTTCGAACGCAGAAAGGTCGTCACGGAGGTTAATGTTGTCCAGGCCCATATTTAGCTCAACAGTCAAAACTTTATTTACGTTGTCTTGAAGTGATCTTAAATCTCTTTCAAATGTGGCTCTGTCTATGCCAAATTCTCGTACTACACCTTCTGTCTGTTCTGGGTTATAGAATTCGGATACAGTCAATGAGCGTCTATCATGCTTTTCTGCATATTTGTAAAGAGAATATGCTATTGCGCCAATTGAGAGGTTGTTGTAAGGTAACCTTTTGAAATATGGTTTTCCATTTTCTTTTGAAACAACTCCAACAAATAAATCTGAGCCTAGGCTGCTTGAGACCAAAGTATTTTGGAATGAGCCAAAAGCATTTTTCCGAACGGATTCGCTGTATTGGGGTAAAGTCTCTTCCAAAAGTTTTTCAAGCTCATCTTTAAGATATGAACGATTAAATTCAGCATATCGAGAATACCACGCACATATCTCGGAGTTGTGTACGAGATTTATCCAAATGTACTCCCATGCTCTTTTTGAATCAACAGAATATAGCTTTGAGAGAAGCCTTCCTCCTTCTGTAACCTCGCGAGATGTCTGTTTTAATATTTCTGAATCTCTTAGCCAATTTGTAAATGGCGGAAGTTGATTGGCAACATTTAACCCATGATCTTCGTTGTCAAAGAACGTATCGATGTGAGAAAAGAAATAGGACAGCCACTTCTCTCTAAAACCGAAGTTGTTGTACCTGTTGATGGTTGTTTTCATATTTTTCTGTGATTCTAATTTTATTCCTTCAGATTTCTTGATAGAATTTGCTGCTGTGCATCCATTGTCTTTGAAATCAAGACATCTATGGCATTTTACACATTTGCTGTTATCAACGCGGACTCTGGGAACTACAGACAAGGCTCCAGTAGGACATTCAACCTCGCACATTTCACAATGAACACAGTACGTTGTCTTATTCAGGACGCGTTTAAGATGGCTAATAAATAGTATGTCACTCCCTACATTGGGAATCTCTACAAGGATGGTATCCTTCTTTCCATCGAACGATAGCTTAATTCGATAGATGGTATCTCTATATTTGAGGTCAACAGAGTAGTTTTCCCCGTTCTGAGAGGACGTATAAGGGCCCAGAGTCTTAAGCCATTCGAATATACTCTCTTTCGGCTTAGAAATTAAAGCTTTGAAATCTGGGCTTTGAGAAACCACAGAGAAATGCGATTCCGTTTCATACCCACTACCGCCAGCCTTTATTTTCCAATTACCAGTTTTAATATAGTCATCAATATCCTTTACTCCACCTCTTGCAACAAAAGACCTTATTTTTTCCACAAAGGGTTCAGATGTTTGCGGGAAAAGCCTATTGCAAAGGTAGTCGTTCCAATCGGAGCCAAACGGACAAGAAATACAACCAACACGTCCTAGACCTTTTCGATAAGCTTGGTTAAATGGAATGCAATGCATCAAAAGATAAAGCCATATTTCTGTTGTATTCCATGCCAAAATAGGGCTAACATTGATAACATTAGTATGCTTTGCATCTTTTGCCACCCTTGCATAAGTAGAACGTCTTGCACTCTCTTCAGCTCTGGTTCCTAAATAAGAAACGACATGAGGTTGTTTCCCTAATCCGGAAATATCCTTCAATTTTCGGTATAATGGAGCTGTTTTCATAACTCCGCAACACCAGCGGTGCACATTACTTGGAGAGCCTATTTCATCCCAGTAATAAAGGACGGGCTGATGATTTTTCGCCAAATAGAACTTTAAATCGGGGTACCTTTCGTGATAATAATCTTCGATGTCCTTATATAATTGAAGTGAAGTGGGTAATTCATATCCGGTATCAGAATAAATCACCAAAAAGTCAGTACTCGGTACCACCCTTGAAACAAGATCCAAGACAACCTGAGAGTCCTTTCCTCCGGAGAAGGAAGAGATAAACATATCTACCTTGCTGGAAAGGATGGGCGCTTTACCTTGGGCTTCAGCTTCGGAAAGAGGCATTACGTCGAAGCTGTCGCAAGATTCTTTGACAACGACGTGTTCTTCCTTCGTCTTCTTTTCCATCCTGGCTGCCAACTCCTGAAAATCGATGTCCGGATTCTTTTTTGTGACATCAGCAAGACCTTTGTAGCGTCGGAAGGTCTCGTTGATGAAGTCCATTGCCTCGTGTTCGATAAGGAAAAGAGAGTCTTCATTTCGTTTCCTCAGATATTCCATGTTTGCAGGAACCAGTGTGAGGTTCTCAAAACCAGGAACTATCTGTATTGTTGGCGCGTCAAATATATTGCCTCCTTTGACTTCCATCACAAGTTGGCCATTGTAAAAATATCGTCTGTTACAAGCCCAAAGAAGAGGGTCAGGGCTGCTGGGATACACCCAACCTTTATCATCCATCCCAAGGAGGTCTAATTCCTCGAAGAAAACTGGTCTCGGAGGCTCATTGAGAGCATCTCCTGCGGAAGACATTGTAAGGCGTACTGTATTGTTCTTATCCCAAATGACTTTAAACATAGCTATGATTTTTCATTTTTCAACTGAATATTGCCGATGAACCTGTTTTGCAAGGCTCGTTCGTCCAATATTTTCCCTATGATAGCTTGCTATAAGTAGCAAATATACAAACTAATTGCGGTATTCTTTCTAATATTCTACAAAAGTTTCCATTATCTTACCATTTTGACAAACTATCTGTCAAAGATTATCCTCGATATTTCTCTATTATGAGTTGATTATGCACGAAAATGACCAGCATCTTTCTGCTTTGATGCCTGCCCGTGTTCTAGTATTTCGTAACATCTAAATGTTGTATATATCAGAAATTAATTGTATCTTAGTTGTATTATATACAGCACGATACGATTATGCCTATTCAGAAGTACGAGGTGAGTTTGTCTGCGAAAGAACGAGAACAACTTACCAAGATTGTGAAGTCCGGCAAGATGCCGGCGAGGACAATAATGAGAGCCAACATTCTTCTTGCTTCGGACAGGAATGGGAAACGGCCTATGACTGTACGGGAAGTGGCTTTGGCATTCAACACATCGTCCACTACGGTCCAAAATGTCAGGACTGCATATTGGGAGAAGGGGCTCGAAGCAACCGTCCAAAGAAAGAAGCGGGAGACACCTCCAGTAGAGGCCAAAGTCACAGGGGAAGTCGAGGCTCATATCATAGCTCTCGCCTGTGGGGATCCTCCAAAGGGATATGCCAAATGGACGCTCCGTCTGCTTGCCGACAAGTCGGTCAAACTGGGATATATCGAATCCATATCTCATACGCAGGTTGGTCGCATTCTAAAAAAAACGAATATAAGCCACATCTGAAAAAGTGCTGGTGCATACCAGCCGACCATAATGCGGCTTTCGTTGCCGCCATGGAGGATATCCTGGAAGTGTACAGCCGTCCTTATGATGCGATGCGCCCTGTCGTTTGCATGGATGAGAAGCCCGTTCAGCTTCTGGCAGAGGCCCGGGATGGCTTCACATCCAACAGTTCTGGCATACGATATGAGGATAATGAGTATGTGAGGAATGGCACCTGCAGCATCTTCCTGTTCACTGAACCGCTTGCCGGATGGCGTATTGCGGAGGCTAAACAGCAAAGGACCAGAACAGATTGGGCGGAATGCATCAAATGCTTGCTCGACGAGAGGTATCCTGATGCCGAGCAGGTGGTCTTGGTATGTGACAATCTCAATACGCATAATATCGCATCCCTCTATGAGGCCTTTGAACCCGCGGAAGCACTCCGCCTGGCAAAGCGTCTTGAAATACACCATACGCCCAAGCATGGCAGTTGGCTTGACATAGCCGAGATAGAACTCTCGGCTCTCGGCAACCAATGTCTGGCAAAAAGGCGCATTGATAGTATTGACAAACTTAACGAGGAACTTTCATCTTGGAATACAGAGCGCAACGACGGCCAGAAGAGTGTGAACTGGCAGTTCAAGACCAACGACGCCCGTATCAAACTGAAACACCTCTATCCTATATTGAACTTTTAAACTTTACAAAGTACTAG
>DCGV01000065.1:3199-4227 GCA_002314725.1 Bacteroidales bacterium UBA1769 | reverse complement strand
GTCGAATGGTCGAAGGACTCGTCTCACTCCCCCATCGCGTCAGTTTCCCATATATTTCTTTGCTTCTGGCATGAAAGACTTCAGATTGCGGATTCGATTGGTATAGGATGGATGGGTGGAGTACCAATCGTGCTCACTGTGACTGTCATCGCGTGCTTCCATCCTTTGCCAGAATGAAATAGCTGATTCCGGGTTGTAACCTGCCATGGCGGCAATGATAAGGCCTATTCGGTCAGCCTCGGTTTCGTTGACCCTGGAGAACTTGAGTGTCATCAGTGACACGCCGGCTGCTGTGAGAACACTTGCCAGATTCTTCTTGCCGTCGCTCATGTCACTCTGATCGATCATAATAAGGAGAGTGCCGACACCCACCGCAGTGACTGCACCTTTCGTCAGTTGTTCGGCCGAGTGCTTGGCAATGGCATGGGCTATTTCGTGACCTATCACTATAGCCAGCGACGCATCGTCAGTGGCATATGGCATGATGCCCTCGTAAACAGCAATCTTGCCTCCGGGCATGCAGAAGGCATTCACCTCGCTGCCCTTGATAAGGTTGAACTCCCATTCGAAGGCATTCGCCTCATCTGAAAGTCCCTGCGTCCTGTAGAACTGGCTCACTGCTGCCGACAGTTTCTTCGAGACCCTCTGCACCCTCGCTTTCTGCGATGCATTTGCCGACAGACGTGATGACTTGATCAGTGAACTGTATTCATCCTTACTCATCGAAAGCAGCAAGTCATCCGGAATGACATTGATGAACTTCCTGTTTGTGAGTGGGACGGTATATCGATAAGGTTCCAGCACCTCGTTGTAAGTATCCTTTGTCTTCTCCCACAGTTCCTTTCTTGTGTCAGAGTTCCATGCTTCCTTTGCACCTTCCTTGATGCTTTCCCACAGTCCCTGAGCTTCTGCCGTTTGGCTTGACGGAACCAGCGTCAACAACCATATTACATACTTGATATAGTTATGCCTTTTGATACTCATATTAACTCCAATCATATGAAAAAATCGCCCCAAGACCTTTATAC
>DCGV01000065.1:0-3183 GCA_002314725.1 Bacteroidales bacterium UBA1769 | reverse complement strand
TACAGGATTAGAAAGGCGAATGCCAGCCTCCTATGTGCAAACACATTATCTACAGTTGGTTCTGCTATAATTACAATATTGCAATTAGCTGATTTTTCAAAAGAGTCTTTCTTTTGTCATAAAACGAATCAAAATCGCTCAACTGCAGACTCACATTTGTTGGAATGTATGTCTCGGCATAAAGATTTGGTCTTGACGCAAGTGAATTAGCTACCCATTCATCCAACGAGGTTGCATTTTTGCTTCTATTACTTGAAGAATCCAGCAATTGGAGATTTACAATAGAGTTATATTCTGACCAGTTTTTTGTACCACCACCATTCTGGTAAGTAGAGTAACTATCAGCAGGGTGAAGATGGTCCTTGTCAAACTTTGTTGTAGCGAAATTGCAATTCGGATATAGAATTGACAG
This sequence comes from Bacteroidales bacterium UBA1769, assembly GCA_002314725.1. GTDB lineage: Bacteria > Bacteroidota > Bacteroidia > Bacteroidales > UBA932 > Cacconaster. Next base: position 2,771 of record DCGV01000065.1, on the reverse strand, counting down.
TATGGAGAATGAATACGGATCGTCTTTCTGTGTCGTTAACAGCTCATCTATCCATGCAGGATCTACAACAGTTGGCTGGCCCATATCCTTAGATACCTGTTCGGCAGGGAATTGGTTCTGATTCTTCAGGTTTTTGAGCGATCTCTGCAATACAGTATCTGCGCTGGCACCAAAAGACTTATATAAAATCGTCTTTAACAGCCACTTTCGGATGATATCTCTGTCAGATGCATTTGCTATCGATGTGGTAAACTTTGTGTACTTACTATTCCAATACAGATAGCACAGGATAGGAAGTGTTGCATTATATGATTTCAATGTAGTATGGTCCAATCCGAAACTCTTCAGAAGTTCAAAAAGACTGATAATACATTCCTTTACTTTTGACCAAGCCCGTTCAGTAGTATACAAGAATGCTGTGTCAAAACTTGATATCTGGTTCTTTACAGAAGAATGGAACAAACACAGAAATGATTTCAAGATGTACTCGTGATTGATGGAGAAACCATATCCTGATACTGTATCAGATAGCTGAATAAATTCATCCTTAGCCTTGACGTTTGTCCATCCTGCAATAGTCAAGGATAGTAGAATATCCAAGATTGACAGAGGTTTTCCTCCAGAATTGGTGCGGACGAATATATTCACGGCCTGGTTTGGCTGAACTGCCGTTTCGAGGTAATAATTGATATTGCCCTTGACACAGACAACATTATGCAATTGGCTCAGAATATTAGCTTCATCAACAGAAAGACCATTAGCCAACACAAATGGAACAACATTGGGGTAAAGACTTATTATATGTCCGACACGGAACCATTTGTCTCCGTTTATCAATAACAAATCCGAACCATCTGTATCCGCATCCTTGAGGAATTCAAAAATATACATCTTGTCATCTTCGGATGCATTAGCGTTTATCTTGCTGATATTGAGATACAATCTTCTTTGTGGGAAGTTAGCAGATGTGAATTCCCAACCTTTGTACTTTGTATGATAGGCATAAGTGCCATAAAGTCCGAGGTAAAGAGATGTCAATCTCTGCTGACCATCAAGAACAGCATAAAAGTCATTGGTCACATTGGTTGCTGTGTTATGAATCTTATGGCTCTCAACATAATCGCTTAAGAAGTCATAAAAAGTGAAACTATTGTAGGCTTGCTGGGTGACTTGCCAAAACAGCATTGAATTAATTGGATATTCACGCATAAGAGAGTCAAAAAGATTCTCTACACGCACATGATCCCAAACATATTCTCGTTGAAACGCTGGAATCAAATAGTTGCGATGATTAATCTTCTCCATCGCTTCCTTTACAGTAATTGGAGTTTGAAATGCACTCATAGATTTTTCTTTTATAATTATATACACTATTGTCCCCTTATTCCGGGGTTGTTTGATTAATTTTAAACTCGTCCCGATTTTAACGGGACACTAATGATTGAACGTATATTCTTAACGATTATACAATCCTATTATAGAAACATTACAGAAAATGTTCAAAAATTCTGGCATAAATAATGTTAAAAAGAAAAAACTGGCAACTTTTTTCTTAGGCCGCAAATGATTGTGGTACTTTTTGTGTACACAATCCCCGAAAATCATTATTCTTACTTCTCACTCTTCCTCATTTCCCGATTTTTCAAATCACCACTCATCATTCACCAAACCCTCATACAAAGAATCTGTGATTTCCGAGAAGTCTTCATCGAAGCTGTCACTGTATAGGAAGCCACAGCGTTTGCCCATTTCGTTTATTTCTGATGAAAGTGATTCCTTCCAGTTTTTTTGATTCAAGGCATTAAGTGCTGGGATATATTTTTCAAGAACCAGTACCGATATCTTGGCATATACCTTAGCCATGTACTCCTTTGCCTCTTCCTCTCGGCTGTAATCACCGCCAAAACTTACGTTTACATACCCTGATGTTGAATCCAGATTTTCCATTCCGTCTGTAACCTTTGACAAAATCTTGTCGAGCAACGCTTTGCCCTCAGCCGTTGATATGTCAGTCGGATATTTACTCAAATCAATGTCTGGAGCCACCTCTTCGTACCACCCGTCAATACCGTTTTCTTCAAACAGATATTCCAACGGACTGTCTGCATCAAGTTTAGTGGTTTCTGTTCCATTTCGCCTCACCAAATATTTCTCCGCAAACACTCCCAATTCCATGAACCCATCTTCATCCGCATTCTCTGCGAAGTCCTCATAATACCAGTCCATGAGTATTTCGTCTTCACCGTCTTCAATTTCCTCACATACCTCTTTCGGAAGTTTGCTCGTGTCAATCTGCCCATCCTCATCCAGCCACTCATCCTTTATTTCATCCACATGCAGCATTTCGGCAAGTTCCGTCCGGGCGTCTTCATCACTGAGATCGTAATCGTATATGAACTCATACGCTCCGGAATAGTCAACACCCATGTTCACCACCTTTACGGATGCATCTCCGATCCTGCACTTATTCTCGTCATACACATTCAGGTAATAATCACAGTCATTACCATAGAAGCCGAAATCACATTTGTCTATTTTTACCAGTTTTATAAAATATCCCATAATCAGTCCGTTTTTTACCAAACACGCCCTTGTAACAGCCTAGGTCGACCTAGGCTGTCAAGTTGTCAGTATTCACTATTCAGATTTTTCTCCAGATTTTCAGTCAGATTTCGAGCGAAGCGATCCCCTTCAAAAGCCCTCATAAAAGCGAGGAATTTGAACGCATTTTCAGTAAGGATGTTGTTTACAATACTTAGTTAATTTATATT
>DCGV01000008.1 GCA_002314725.1 Bacteroidales bacterium UBA1769 | reverse complement strand
AAAATATAATTTTATGAAACGATTCTTCTTTATTATTTCAACTCTTTGTTTCCTAGTTAGTTGCAATTCCACTCCTGAAAAAAAGACAATGGAGCAACTTGAATCTGAAATCAATCAATATATTGACGAGATTTATCAAGATTTATCCCTGACAGATGACCAAAAAGAAGAGAAAGAACTAGCATACTTCGAAACACTTTATAATCAGCATCTTAACGATACACTCGATGTTGAATTATTTACAACCCTGATGGTTTCCCTTTGGGATCTTGACCAAGCCAAGGCTCAGTTCGAAATTGCTCCGGAATGTGTCAAGAACGATCAATCTACTGTTAAGAGACTTAATGTTCTTGAGAATCAAGCAAATACAGTGGCTGGTAATTCATATATCGAAATTAACGGTGTTGATGCCGTGACAGGTGAGCCAACTTCATTAAGCCAGATAATCAAATCTGACAAGCCTACACTTCTAGATTTCTGGGCATCATGGTGCAGTCCTTGCAGAAAAGAGATCTCTAATAATCTTAAAGATCTTGCCGCTTCAGGAGAGGTTAATATCATAGGTATAGCTGTTTGGGAAGATGGCATAGAGGATACACAGAAGGCTATGGAAGATTTAGGTATCACTTGGCCTGTTATTTTTAACGGTGGTCGAGAGAATTCAATTTCCCAACAATATGGTGTAATTGGAATTCCTACACTTTTCCTTCTGTCGCCGGATGGAAAATTTATGGAGAGCGCACACTCCATCGAAGACATGGAATTTTTCAAATAAGACAAAAAACCTAACCTAAGAACAATTGAGTAGTAATCATAGCTATTAAATGGGAAGCGGTTTAAAACATATCATCTCTGTTATTACCTCTTTGGTAGTCATTTCTTCATGCTCTAATAGTGAAGAACGTTTCTATCCCCATTCGCTGGATGACTTGAGAGATGTGAATTTGTGCGTAATGGAAGGGTCGTTTCAGGCTGACTATGCTGAGAAGAATCTGAAGCCTCAAGGTGTAAAGCTGGATTACTATCCAAGTTTCGCTGATTGTCTCATGGCAGTCTCCATGAATCAGGCTGACGCCTTCTTAGGCAGTGATATTCATACATATAACGATGCTTTTCGCGCAACTGACCTAGAAATTGCCTTTGTTGTTCCGCAGCTGCAATTCCCGACCTCGTATGGTGTACACAAAAATAACATAGAGTTACTGAATGATTTAGACTCTTACATAGACAGTTGTGAAACAGAAGGTGTTCTTAACGAGGTACGCAATCGTTGGTTTGATGCTAAGAATACAGATTATCATGACTGTGTTGTATATCCTCCTGTCTCTGAATTCAATAGACAAAACGGGGAGCCCCTTATAGTCGGTATAAGTGGAGCGAAACAGCCTGCCGAGGTGTTGATTAACAATGAATGGACAGGGTATGAAATAGAACTCCTTCAGAGATATGCTGAATCCAGAGGGAAAAGTCTGAAGGTTATGGTTTTTGATTTTCATAACCTGATTCCAGCGCTTCAATCAAATACTGTGGATGTTATTGCCGCCACATTGACCGTTACACCAGAAAGACAGGAGAAAATCAATTTTACAAAAGAGATAAATAAATTGGAGGCCGTCGTAATAGTGAAGGGCGACAAGGTAGGACAAGAGTCATTCAAAGATAAAGTTGCCAGCAGTTTTTACTCATCGCTGGTAAAAGAGAATCGTTGGAAACTTATTATGCAAGGTCTCCAGACTACATTGATCATTACTTTGATATCACTGTTGCTAGGTGTTCTCATTGGAGGTTTGATCTGTTGGATGCGCATGAGCAATGCAATAGTATTGAACAAAATAGCCTCTTTCTATCTCTATTTCATGCGAAATATCCCTATGTTGGTATTCTTGATGCTGATGTTCTACGTGTTCCTTGCGAAGACGGGGCTAATCCCTGTCATCATCGCCATCATTGCCTTCGGTATGAACAGTGCAGCATTTATATCAGAGATATTCAGAACAGGTATAATGTCAGTGAATAATGGTCAGATAGAGGCGGGAAGAGGTCTTGGATGCTCAAAATTAATGACTTACAGATATATAGTTATTCCACAAGCTATAAAGCATATTGTGCCGATCTTCAAGAATGAATGTATTTCGTTGTTGAAGGGGACATCAATTGTCGGTTATATATCAATCGTTGACTTGACGAAAGCTTCGGATCTGATTAGAAGCTCTTCATTTGAAGCTTTCTTCCCTTTGATTATTATTACATTGATATATTTCTTATTGTCTACTCTATTGACTTGGATTATAGAAAAACTAATGAAATAATAACGTTACCTGATTTTTGTTGAAAACAGTTACATTATGATAGAAATTACTAATCTTTCAAAAACTTATTATAACAACGGACAACCTCTAGAGGTATTGAAGGGTATTGATTGTACCATCAATAAGGGGGAGATTGTTAGTATCATCGGTCCATCTGGAACTGGTAAAAGCACATTCCTTCGCTGTATCAACCGGCTTGATGAACCTACAGGTGGCCAAATTATCTTCGATGGAGAGAATATCCTGGATCCTAAGGTGGATATAAATAGAGTTAGAAGGAAGATGGGTATTGTGTTCCAAAGTTTCAATCTTTTTGAGCACTTCACTATCTTGGAAAATGTTACATTCGGTCCTATCAAAGTGCTTGGTATGAAAAAGGCTGAAGCTGAAGAGCGCGCTATGGAATTACTCAGGACTGTCGGTATGGCAGAGAAAGCCAATGTATATCCATCATCACTTTCCGGTGGTCAGAAGCAACGTGTGGCAATCGCCAGATGCTTGAGCATGGAACCAAAATGTATTCTCTTCGATGAACCTACTTCAGCTTTGGATCCTACTATGGTGGGTGAGGTTCTGAGCGTTATTCGCCAGCTTGCATCTATGGGAATGACAATGTTGATTGTAACTCACGAGATGAAATTCGCTCACGATGTCAGTACGAGGATATTGTTCATGTATGGCGGAGGTATATATGAAGATGGTACTCCGCAACAGATTTTCGAACATCCTCAGAAACCTGAGACAATTGCTTTCATTCAGAGAATACGTACCCTTCATTACGATTTGAACACTACAAATTCTGACCTGTATGCCATCAATACTGATATTGACAAGTTCTGTTTGAAATATGGCGTGGAGCGACAGAAGTTTACTTTGCAACTTATTTTTGAGGAGTTGATGTTCAATATTTTGAAAGATTATAGACCGATTAGCGTGGATATATCTTTCAGCGAACTGGATTATAGCTTGTCTATGAAGGTTCTGGTAAAGGGCGCGACAAGTTCGGTATTGAATGACGCAGATGAGTTGTCTCTGTCAATAATTAAAGGAAAGAGTAAAGAGGTAAAGGAAACTGTTACCGATGAGGGTCTTTTGATAGAGATTAAGTAGTACGATGATTAGGTATAGTAAAATATCACTGCTTGCGGTTTTGATACTCTCTCTGCTGGTATCCTGCACCAAGTCAGAGGAAGATTTCAATCCCCAGTCCTTGAGAGATTTGAAAGGCCATACACTGGCTGTGCTGGATGGTAGCTATCAATATGCTTATGTGAAGAATTATGATGAAGAGTATGGTTTCTCAGTATCTGTTTATCAGTCACTTCCTGATTGCTATATGGCTGTCGCTTCCGGGATGGCCGATGCTGTTATGCTATCGGATCTGAATGCCTGCAATATCAACCCCAGCCTTGGATTGAAGATATGTGCTGTACTGGAGGAGGTTTTTACAGAATTTGGTTTTATCGTTCAGAAAGGTAATACCGAATTGTTGGAAGAGTTGAATTCTTTTATTACCGAAATCAAGGCAAGTGGTGAACTTGACGAGATATATCGTAGATGGGTTGACAAGGTGACAGGTGATTACCATGATTGCGTTCGTGTCGATCCTATTCCGGCCAATAGTAATCCGACAGGAAATGTATTGGTAGTCGGGAATGCCGGTGTTGAGCCTCCTGCAAGCGTGTTGTTGGATAATCAGTGGACTGGCTTTGAGATAGAGATGGTTACCCGTTTCGCTGAACATAATGGATATCAGATACAGATGCAGACATATTCCTTCCATAATCTGATTCCATCACTTCAATATGGGAAAATAGATATCGGAGCATCCACCTTTATCATCAGTGAAGAACGCAAACAGAAGGTAGATTTCACCCAGCCGACAGGATCCGCTCATAGTGTATTGGTAATTAAGGATAAAGAGTCAAATAAAGAGGCCTCTTTTTTCCAATCGATTAAGAAGAGCATAAACACATCATTGATAGCAGAAAGTCGCTGGAAACTTATACTTCAAGGACTTTGGGTAACTGTCGTTGTGACCTTTGCCGCATTGGTATTCGGCACAATTCTTGGCTCTGGTATTTGCTGGATGAGAATGAACAGAAGGAGATCTTTCCAACGATTTGCAAAATTCTATCAATACGTTCTTCGTAATACACCTATTCTGGTCTTCTTGATGATAATGTATTATGTGATATTTGCCAATTCGTCACTCTCTCCTATATCCGTTGCAATTTTGGCCTTTTCATTGAATAGTTCGGCCTTTATGTCTGAAATTTTCAGAACTGGCATAATGTCTGTTGACAATGGTCAGAGAGAAGCGGGACGAGGAATAGGTTGTACGAAATTCCAAACCTTCAGATATATAATTTTACCACAAGCAATCAAGTCAATAGTGCCTGTATATAAAAATGAAAGTGTAACTTTGTTGAAAGGGACTGCAATTGTGGGGTATATTTCAATAATAGATTTGACTAAGGGGTCGGATCTTATTCGAAGCGCCACTTTTGAGGCATTTTTCCCATTGATTGTCATTACTGTCGTATATTTTATTTTGGCGACCATAATGACAAAGGGTATAGACAGATTACTGTTACCAAATAAAAGACATTGATAATAATTTAATAATACAATATTTATGAAACGTTCTTTCTTACTTGCCATCACACTGGTTATGGTGTTGGCAGTTTCCTGCAAAAACACTAAAAAATTGACTCCTGAAGAGGCAGCAATGGTTGAAGAGACTAAAGTTGAACTATCAGAAGAGGTTCTTGCTACAATTGATCAGCTTGCAGCAGATTATATCGAATTATGTAAAAAAACAGATTTTACGGTTACCCATTCTGACCAGCAAAAGATGGTCAAACCTGACTATCTTCTTGAACCTAGCTTCGCGCAGACATTGTTGTCAAAGTCTCAAAAATACTGTGGATTAGCTGTTTACACTGCAGAACGCGTGGTGCGTAAGGAATATGATATGTCTACAGAAGAGGTTGATAATGTGATAGCAAAGTTATTGGTTGACATTAATTGTCCAGTAAATATGGACGATTATAACAATTTGCCTGCTTCAGAAGTTGCGCAGAAATTTTATGAAGATTTCAAGGAGCGTGGTGAATTGGATTATTTCTGGAAATTCACCTTTGCAGCTCAAACTGAAATATGCTACTTGGGTGCCAATACTCCTAAACCTGAAGTTTCTCCTATTACTGAAGAACAATACTATTATTTTGCAGAAAGATTTGAGAAGATGTTTTCAGCTTTAAAGATTCTTGCTGAGTACGATCAAGAGGCTGCTGCTATCATTGATATCCTGAAAGATGACCCTCTATTTGCTGAAGATACAGAATTCTCACTCCCTTCATTCGAAAATGCAGGTGACTTCATTAGAAGCAGGGTTGAACTATACACTATTATCCGCCAGAAACTACTGGCTTATGACCTTAAACTGTATTTTTAGTTAAGAGTTGAGAGTCTAGAGTTGAGAGTAATAACTCTAGACTCTAGACTCTAGACTCTAGACTCTAGACTCTAGACTCTGGACTATTAAAACATCATGAATATCCTAGGCAACATACTTTGGCTTATCCTTGGAGGCCTTTTGACGGCAATAGGCTATTTTATTGTAGGTCTGTTGTTCTGTATCACAATAATAGGTATCCCATTTGGCGTTCAATTGATGAAATTCGCCGCTTTTGCATTGAGTCCTTTCGGAAAGAATCCTGAATTCCCAAAAGGGAACATGGGATGCCTGACACTTGGGTTCAATATTCTCTGGATAGTGTTCGGATGGTGGGAGATTGCAATTATGCACTTTATTTTCGGATGTCTGTTTTGTATCACTATTGTTGGGATTCCATTTGGTGTACAACACTTCAAGCTTGCTAAATTGTCATTGCTTCCATTTGGGAGCTCCATTAAATAAGAGTTGAGAGATAATAATGGCAGAAGGTAATCTGAAATATGCAGTCATTGGTGGCGGAAGTTGGGCAACGGCTTTGGTAAAGGTACTGACCTCTACTCAGGATAAGATTTACTGGTATCTCCGTGATGAGAAGAGCATTGAACATATCAAACAGTATAAATGCAACCGCAAATATTTGAAAACAGTTCATCTTGATACTGAAAAGATAATATTTGAAAGCGACATCAACGCTGTGGTTAAAGCTGCTGATATTCTTATTTTCTCTATTCCTTCAGCCTTTCTTATAGATCAAATAAAAAATATTAAGGTTTCATTGGAAGATAAATATGTGGTCTCAGCAATAAAGGGATTCGTATCCAAAGATAACCTTACAGTAGCGGAGTATTTCCACCACTTCTTTGAGATTCCATATGATCATATAATAGTCCTGAGCGGACCTACTCATTCAGAAGAGGTGGCTATGGAGAATATGTCATATATTACATTCTCAAGTAAATATGAAGAGGTCGCCAAAAAGGTGTCACAAGGGTTTGAATGTTACTATATAAAACCCATTACCGGTACCGATATCTTTGGCGTTGAGTATTCTGCTGCTATGAAAAATATCTACGCCATTGCAGTCGGTATCTGCCATTCAATGCGTTTCGGAGATAACTTCGTAGCTGTATTAATCACTGGAGCATTTAATGAGATAAAGACATTTTTGAATGTCGCACATCCTGATTCAAACCGTTTGACAACTACATCTGCATATCTGGGAGATCTTCTGGTTACATGTTACTCTCAATTCAGCAGAAATAGAACCTTTGGAGGGATGATTGGGCAAGGCTATTCTGTGATCTCCGCAAGGATGGAGATGAATATGGTGGCCGAAGGTTATTATGCGACAAAAAGTATATATGAAATATCAAAGAATAATAATATAGAGTTACCGATTGTCAGTGCTGTCTATCGTGTTTTGTATGAGGATGCCAGTCCATACCATGAGATGATGGCGCTTTCTAATCAGTTACAGTAAAAAGACCAACGAATTATGATTAAAGTTAACACTAACGGATGTGATTCATTCGTATCAAAAAATCAGTACAACGAATTTGTGGCAAAAGCTAAAGATGCGCTTGCTGTTCTAAATGCCGGTACAGGTGCCGGAAATGATTTCCTCGGTTGGAACAGACTTCCTTCTGAAACTCCGGATTCACTTGTGGATGAATGTTATGATGTTGTAAACAAATGGATTGAAAAAAATATTGAACTTGTAGTTGTTATCGGTATAGGTGGATCATATCTTGGTGCAAAATGCGCAATTGAGGCTCTATCTCACACATTTGCATCTCAAATGAATACATGTGGTCCGAAGGTTGTCTTTGCAGGTCAGAATCTCTCTGAAGAGTATACTGCGGAACTTATGGATCTCGTACAGACAAAGAATACAGCATGCGTTGTTATTTCTAAATCCGGTACTACAACTGAACCTGCAGTAGCATTCCGTCTTATCAAGAGCTATATCGAGAAGACTTATGGTAAGAAAGAGGCTTGCGAGCGTATTGTTGCTATTACTGACAAGGCTCGTGGCGCTTTGAAATCACTTTCAAACCAAGAAGGATACAAGACATTCGTTATTGAAGACAATGTAGGTGGCCGTTTCTCAGTACTTACACCGGTAGGTCTTCTACCTATCGCTCTTGCTGGTTTCGATATCAAAGCTCTTCTTGCAGGTGCGAAAGAGATGGAGAAGATTTGCGACAAAGCAGATGATAACAACCCTGCTATACAGTATGCTGCAATGCGTAATGCTCTTTATAACAATGGTAAGAAAATAGAACTTCTAGTTGGTTTCAATCCTAAGTTGCAGTATATCGGTGAGTGGTGGAAACAACTATATGGTGAAAGTGAAGGCAAGGATGGTAAAGGTATTTTCCCAGCATCAGTAAACTTCACTACTGACCTTCACTCTATGGGTCAATATATCCAGGATGGTGAAAGAACACTATTTGAGACCGTTATTACAGTTGAGAACTCTCGTCGTACAGTGAAGATTGAAGCTGACGAGCAGAATCTTGATGGATTGAACTTCCTTGCCGGCAAGAATGTTGAGCATTGTAACCGTATGGCTCAGTTAGGTACTAAGCTTGCACACGTTGACGGTGGTGTACCAAATATGGAGGTAAGCATTGACCATATCGACGAGAACTATCTTGGCCAATTATTCTACTTCTTCGAGAAGGCATGTGGTATCAGCGCATATATCTTAGGCGTTAATCCTTTCAACCAACCAGGTGTTGAAGCCTATAAGAAGAATATGTTTGCACTCCTTGACAAGCCAGGATACGAGGCTCAGGGTGTTGAGCTAAGAAAACGTTTGTAGTATATTCCTATGAAACCATTCCTACAAGCTGTTGCGGAAAAGTTTTATGAGAAAGAAGGGGTCGGAATTTCCGACCTCTGTTTCGTTTTTCCAAACAGAAGATCATCCCTTTTTTTCCAGAGATATCTCGGGAAAGCGGCCGGCAAGCCTATTTTCTCCCCGAGATTGATTACTATTAATGACCTTTTTGTCGAATTGTCCGGATACAAGCCGGTCGATAAGATAGAGGCGTTATATATTATCTATCAACACTATGTCGATTTGATGGATTGGGAGGATGGCAATAGGGAGAGTTTCGATGAATTTGTCTATTGGGGAGATATTTTACTGAGCGATTTTGATGATATTGACAAGTATATGGTATCTGCCGAGAGGCTCTTTACCAATGTCAAAGATATTCAGGAGTTGGATTTTGGTTTTGATTTCCTTTCAGAGAACCAAATAGAGGCCATAAAATTATTCTGGAGCAATTTTCTCTCCGGTGCTGATGAACCGTCAAAAGATGGTTCAATCGATAAAAGAAAATCTTTCAAGAAAGTTTGGACAATTCTGTATCAGTTATATTGTGATTTTAAAAAGGATCTTGCTTCGAGAGGAGTAGCCTACGAGGGGATGATATATCGCTCTATAGCTGATAAGATATCAAGTGGGGATGGCGAACAATTAATTAAAAAATTAAGTTCCCAATACCATCAAATAGTCTTTGTTGGGCAGAATGCATTGACTAAGTGTGAAAAGGTTCTTTGTAAGGCTTTAATGAAGGAGGATCTTGCAGATTTCTACTGGGATTATTATGGGGAGAAGGTGACTGATACAGATAATAAGTCATCTCTCTTCATGAAAGATAATGTCATTGATTTCCCAAGTAAGTATCCGTTGGATTTAGATGATGTTACAAATGAGAAAGAGCCGGAATATGAGTTGATCTCTGTTCCATCTGCTGTGGGCCAGACATCTGTTGTCTCAACTATTCTCACTCAACTCTCAAACAGTGTGGATTTCATACCAGAGGAGACTGCAATAGTCCTTCCGGATGAAACCCTTCTTGATCCTATTCTGAATGCTATCCCTCAAAGTATATGCTCGGTAAATGTAACCATGGGAATGCCTCTCTCCGGAAGTAATGCAGATACTTTCATGCAACTTCTTGAGAGGTTGCAGATGGGCAAACGCACTTCTGATCAGAATACATTTTTCTACTATAAGAATGTATTGGATATTTTGGAACATCCAATCTTTGCCAAATGTGTCGATGATGAGAAAATAAAAGAGATAAAGAAGGAGATCGTAGATGGTAATGTTATTTTCCCCGCAGCTGACACTCTGATGAAATCCGGTGATATATTCCGATTGATATTCAAACCTGTTACGGTTGTTGAAGAGGTTCCAGAGTATCAGACAGAGATAATTGACGCGATACATTCGTTTATAGGAGAAATAGACAGAGAGTACCTTTATCAATACAGATGCTCTGTCATCAGATTGGCTGATCTTCATATTCCTATGGAGATGGCAACCTATTTTAAATTATTGGAACAATTGATAGGTGTGATATCCATACCATTTAGAGGTGAACCGTTGAAGGGGTTGCAGATTATGGGACCATTGGAGACACGTGCATTGGATTTTAAGAGAATGATAATCCTTTCGGTCAATGATGGAGTTTTCCCAAAGAAGAGTATCAGTTCTTCATTTATCCCATACAATCTTCGTGTAGGTTTTGGCCTTCCTACTTATGAATTCCAGGACTCCATTTCTGCATACCATTTCTATCGAAGCATATACAGATGTGAAAAGGTAGTCATGTTGTATGATTCTAGAAGTGAGGGTCTCAACAGCGGAGAGATAAGCAGGTTTGTCAAACAGCTTCAATATCACTATCAGGTACCAATCACAAAAGAGATAGTGTCATATAAGATATCGGATCAGTGTGAGTCGTATAAGATCGGTGAGGTTGTGAAGGATAATAACGTAATGGCTGAACTGAAAGAGGTTTTCTTTAATGATGTCAAACCTGGCCGGTTCTCTGCTTCATCTTTGAATTGTTATCTGGATTGTCCTATGAAGTATTACTTCCAATATGTAAAAGGGATAAAGGAAGAGGATGAAGTAAAGGAGGATATAGATAGTGGATTGTTCGGTACAATATTCCACAAAGTCCTTGAGACCCTTTATAAAGGGTTTGAGAAACATGTGGTCAATAAAGATGATATAGAGAAGTTACTTGCTGATAAGAAACATTTGCTGAAACTTATAGACGATGCTTTCAAAGAGGATGGAAATATTCGCTTTATTACAGGTAAAAATCTAATAGCCAGACAATTGATTTTAAGATATGTACAACAGACTTTAAATATTGATAAGCAGATTGCACCATTTACCTATGTAAAGGGTGAAATGTCGAAGGGAATTGATATTAAAGTTGATGCTTTTGAAAAGAGTGTCAGACTTTATGGAAAGATTGATAGGGTAGATTCAAAAGAGGCAGGTACAGTCAGAGTTGTTGATTACAAAACGGGACGCACAGATGGTAAAATAAAGAATGATGACATAGCGGCACTATTTGCAAGAGGGGATAAACGTCCATCAATATCGTTACAATTATATATATATTCATTATTGCTGAAAAGTGATACGAATCTATTTGGCAGCTCTAAGATTCAAACTTGCATATACTCATTGAAGTCACTGTTCCAGCAGAGTCCAACCGTGTATGACATGGATGATGAACAAGTAGAGCTCTTCCGTGAGAAGGTGACAGACCTGATCAATGAAGTATTCAATCCTGAAATTCCTTTTATAGCAACTCCATGCGAAACTGCTTGTAGGTATTGTAATTTTATATCAATCTGTAAACAGAACAGCTTATGACCAGGGATAGAAAACCACTTTTAGCTTTGAAAGCCTCTGCCGGTGCAGGCAAGACTCACAGATTGACAAATGAGTATATCGATCTTCTGTTGGGAAGTGAAGATTGCAAACCTACTGAACGTCCATCGCACGATGCATATAAACATATACTTGCAGTTACCTTCACTAACAAGGCAACTGACGAGATGAAATCGCGTATCATTGAGACTCTATATAAGATCTCTATTACTGAAGGGAATCCGAGACAGAAAATAGCGAAAGAGGTCCTGACGAGAATTTTGCATGATTATTCCTATTTCTCCATCAGCACTATTGATACCTTCTTTCAAGGTACAATGCGTGCCTTTGCCAGAGAGATAGGCCAATACTCATCATATAGGGTGGAAATTGATACAAATGAGATAATCCAGGAATCTATAGATAAAATGATATCCTCGATAGAAGATGAAACTGAAAGTGATGTCATGAAGTGGCTCATTGAATACTCCATAGATATGATTGAGGAGGGGAGACAGTGGGACATTACTTCAACTCTTTTGGAGAAGATGCAGCAATTCATGCGGGAGGATTTCAAATTGATGAAGAGGCAGTGGGGAAGTGTTCTAAATGATAAGAATCGAATCAGAGGATATCGAGATGAGATGTCAAAAATAATATTATCTTATAGACGGGATTTGAAAGAGTTGGGATTGAAAGCTATGGCGAAGATGGCGGAGTACTCTCTTATTCCTGAAGATTATTATAGAGGAAAGACGGGACCGTTCAAATATTTCGAAAAGATATCAAATGGGGATTGTGCAGAACCATCTCCATTACTAGCTGAAATGAAGGACAATCCTGATGGCTGGTATAAGAAAACATCTGATAGAAAGGATGCTATCAGGGCCTCATATTATGGCGGTTTGAATGATATGATAGGTGAGGTGTATGATATGATGGGTGAACGCCGGAGAGTTTACAAAACGGCAGAGATGGTGAGAAATAATCTCTATATGCTGGGTATCTTCTCTGATATATATAAAACCATGATGGAGACTCTTAAAGAGAAGAATGTCATTCTTTTAGGAGAGACCGCAGAGGTACTGAACAAGATAATAGATGGAAGCGATACTCCGTTCATATATGAGAAGATTGGAAACAGATTCGACCACTATATGCTGGACGAATTCCAAGATACATCGGCACTCCAATGGGAGAATCTATATCCATTGGTAGATAACAGTGTCTCCAAGGGGTTGAGTAATCTCATAGTTGGAGATGTTAAACAGAGTATATATCGCTTTAGGAATTCCGATTGGACACTGCTGGATTCTAAAGTTGATGAGCAATTTGACAAACAAATTATCGAAACCGAAGATCTGAATGAAAACTGGAGAAGTTCCAAACATATAGTTGATTTCAATAACGATCTATTCGCAAGCGTGAGTGCTGAAGATAGAGAGAAAGGTTGTGACAGGCAATCGATAAATGATATCATAGCTACTGATAAACCTGAAATAGGAGCCAAACTGAATCGTATCTATTCACATTCAAGGCAAGATTTGCCAGATCCATCGAAGAAGATTACTGATGAAGGCCATGTTAAATTGACCTTTGTTCCAAATGATATTGATGAGGATCAATATCTGGATACTTCTGCCAAGCCATGGCAGAATAGAGTCCTTTCATTGCTGCCTGATCAAATCAAGAAACTTCTGGATGCCGGTTATAAGCCTAATGATATCGCCTTCTTAGTGAGAAAGGGTTTTGAAAGTCCAATAATAGCCAATCTTCTTATACGTAATGGATATAAAGTTATGACAGAAGAGGCGCTTAAAATCGGTACGTCTAACAGTGTATGTAAAATAGTAGCATTCCTGAAGTATATTGTCAATCCTGAAGATCCGGTTAATAATATACTTTTCCAAAGTGATCAAATCGCAGATATCATCAATTTTGAAGGTGTTGGACTTTTCGATATCTGCCAAGAGATCATAAGGGATATTATTATTGAGGTTCCAGAAACTGATATACCATTTGTTCAAACTTTTCTTGACTGTGTATTGACATATACCCAAAAGAATGGATCTGACCTGCGTGGTTTCGTGTCGTGGTGGGATGAGGTCGGAAGTAAACAGTCAATCTCCGTTCCTGCTGATAATGATGCATTTCAGGTTATGACAATTCATAAATCTAAAGGTTTGGGTTTCCCTGTCGTAATCTTGCCATTTATTGAAGAGACTTTCTATCCTAATATCGACCATTATATCTGGGTTCACCCTAAAGCAGAACCATTCTCAGAGATTGGATTGATACCACTCAATGCAACTTCAGCTATGGAACAGACATTCTTTGCTGATGATTATAAGAAAGAGATGGAGATGTCATATATAGACTCTGTCAATACGATGTACGTCGCAATGACAAGGCCGAAGCGTGAACTCTTCATATATGCTCCTGTTCCTAAAAGCCCTGGTTCAATTGTGAAGTTCAAAAACTTCTCAGACGCCTTATACGTACGATATGAATCTGAATTGGTCGATAATGTATATGAACTAGGAGAAACGTCCAAACCTACTGAGAGTAATATATTATCGGATGTTGTTGAGTTAAACCAAACCTCTTTTGTCTCAGAACCAATAGGGAAGAGACTAGTCCCATCTCTGCGCTCTGCTGACTTTTTCGACAGTGACCAGCAAAGCTCACGTCTGCGAGGTATTGTGTTACATGATATACTTTCCAAAATCAAATCTTCAGAAGATTTACCAACTGCAATCTCTGATGCTGTCAGAGCGGGAGAAATAAAAATGGAGCAGACTGATGGAATAATAGAGTTCCTATCCACAGCTCTTGCAGAAGTGGCTGATCGCCATTGGTTCGATGGTACTTATAGTGTATTGAATGAGATATCAATAGTGGATGGTAATGGGAATGTTTACAGACCTGACCGTGTACTGATAGGAGATGACAGTAAAGAGGCGATCATCATCGATTATAAATTCGGTAAGCACAAAGATTCATACACCTATCAGGTGAAAAACTATTGTAACTTGTTAAGGAAAATGGGATACTCACACATACAAGGTTATATTTGGTATGTGGGTGAGACTATCGAGTCAATATGACAATCAATGGAAATCTGTGACGCAGATTGCTTCAAGATGGAACAGTGAATCCCAATAACGCTTAAGAGTGTTCAAATAATTGCTGTAGGATTCGTCTTTCCTGTTTTGGGCAAGAATGAAGGTATTTATGTCAATATCCCCATTGCCATACAGATCCTTGGCTAGTTCGAATGATTCATCTGCAATTTCAATAGCTTGAAGAGTGCTTTGAAGCAGTTCCTGTTGTGTAGAGAACTCTTTAATTGAAACTGTTACATCAATACTCAATTCACGTTCAGCCTCTTTGGATAGATTCTCCATATATTGGATGTTGTATCCCGATGCTTTACGTCTGTTTTTGGCTTCACCTCCATCAATGATAGGGATTTTCAATGTCACTCCTCCAGAGACGAATTGTTTGAATGCAGGGTTGGAAGATTCGTTCAGATTGTAAATGTTTTGGATACCAAGTTGTATGTCAATTGATGTGCGCAGTGCGGCAGTTTGGGCCTTTACCATTTCATCATTGGCATTAGCAGAGAGAACATCTTCGTATGAGTTGCGATAGGATGGATTATTCTTCAATGCATTCGCAATGGCCTCTTCTATATCGATTGAGATATATTCCGGAGTGTTAGGAATCTCTACAGAGTAATCATAGTCAATATTGAGGTATGAAGACAGAGCGCGTTTTGCATTGTCCAAATCGATCTTTGCACTATAAAGAGAGTTTTCAGCATTGAGCTCCTGAACTTCCAGCGTAAAGAGTTCATTTTTAGAGATAGATGCGATAGCGAATTTCTCCTTACCGATAGAGTACATCTTTCTAGCTACCTCCTCATTTCTTAGACAAATCTCATATTGCTGAGCCTTGACTATACAATCAATATACAGACTTTCTGTCTCTGTCGCTATTTTGTAAAGGTTGTATTGATATGCTATTCGGTCACTCTCATTGTGATAATCATTGATAATCTTATCCCATTTGTTCTGATTATAGCCGATTAAACTATTGCTGTAACCTATGCCAATGGGGCTAAATGCAAAAAGATTTCTGTTTGTTCCCAGAAAATTGTTGGAAAGGATGCTGTTGGCAGTTGCGTAGAAAGTACCACCTATACCCAGAGCTTTTTGCTCAAATTTCAATTCGCCGTATGTTGTCAACGATTTGACTTCATTTTTCAAATCATTCTCCTTCAGTGTGTGGGTATTAGGTGAAAATTGATAATTCGAAAACGAAGGATTCAGATTAAGTGACAGATGCGGGCGTCTTGTAGATAGGAAAACTTCATAATCTGCCTCAGCTCTTTGCAATGCGTTTTGATAAGCATATGCTTTTATCGTACTGTCTTGTGCGATATTGATGGCATCTTCCAATGTCATGACTTGAGCCGGTAAGATGACAGGCAGCAGAGCAAATAGTATGGAGATTACTCGTTTCATTTTCATTAAAGATTGATGATAGCCGTCATACCTGGCATAAGGTTTTCTGTATCAGCTAAAAGTGCTTCAACTTTTATCATTCCGTCAGCGCCGACAATTGAACCTATACTTCTTACTGTAGCTTTATGTGAAATATTACTGTATGCTAATGAATAAACCTCTATCTCAGTCCCGATCTGGAAGTTCCTCAGCTCTGTCTCCAATATGCTGAATTCTACATATAGATGGTCAGGGTCTACTATTGTGCAAAGGGTTTCACCAGCTTCTACATAAGCATATGATTTCTTCTGAATATTTGCTATCAATCCCGACTGAGGTGCAGTTATCGATGCATAGTTGCAATTATGTTGCTTTATTGAGAGATCAAGTTCACTTAATTTCAAACCGCTTTTGGTAGTGGCATAATTCATTACCTCCTCAGGTACCTCATCAAGATGATCTCTCTGATAACCCTGCCCAATCAAAATCTCCTCAGTCGCTAGTTTGGCCTTTTCATACTCCAATTCACTTACCAACAGCGCGGATTGCAAGGCTGCATCTTCCAGTTGGAATATAGTTTGACCCCTCTTGACTTTGTCTCCCTCGATCAATTTGACCTCTTTCAGATGGCCGTCGATAGTACTGAATACCTCTATTTCATTGACAGACTTGATGACTCCTTTACTGATAAGAGTTTTTTGTACGGTGACACTCTCTTCATTCCTAACAGTCTCAACCTGCTGTACTTGTTCCGGTACGTTTGGAGTGTTGTTACAAGATAACAGCGCAAATGCACTGACGAATACCAAAAGCTGTCTGAGTTTCATATCTATTGTTGTCTAATGCTAAGTTGATAGAATAATCCTTTTCGGTTGAATAGTTCCTGAGGTGTGCCATCCTCTATGATTTTACCCTTGTCCAGAACAATAATTCTGTCACAATCCATGACAGTACTCAATCTGTGAGCTATGGCAATTCGTGTACAACCTATCTTATTCAAATTATCAATGACTCTCTTCTGGGTAATATTGTCCAAAGCTGAAGTAGCTTCATCAAGGAAGAGTACTTTCGGTTTAGATACAACGGACCTCGCAATAAGAAGACGTTGGCATTGACCTCCACTTAATCCGCTGCCACCTTCACCAATCATAGTCTCCATTCCGTCCGGCATATTCTTGATATCTTCATCCAATGATGCTATCTCTACTGCTTTCCATAAATCCTCTTCAGTACAATTCTCCGTTGCAAATCTGATGTTGCTTGCGATTGTTCCAGGGAAAATCTGCATTGACTGTGGGCAGAATCCAATATATTGCCTCAAACTACCCAGATTGATCTTGTCGATGTTATACTCTCCGTAGTAGATCGAACCCATATTGCACTTCTCAAATCCAAGCATCAATCGCATAAGTGTACTCTTTCCACACCCTGAAGCACCTACAAGCGCTACATTCTGACCGGAAGGTATATGTAGCGTAACATCATCCAATATTTTAGGTGTTGTAGGGGAGTATCTGAAAGAAACATGATTGATTTCGATGGAACCACTGATGTCAGTTACTTTCTGAGCCTCGGCCCTGTTTTCTGGAACAGCCTCAAGCAGTGGATCCAACCACTCAATATATGGCGCTGAATCCGCCATATCCCTAACTAAGGTCATAAGGTCCTTGGCAGCATTCTGCATGATGGCAAAAGCAGATGAAAAGGCAACGAAATCAGAGATGGCTAGTTTGGATTTGATAGCAATGATAAATACAACTAGGGTACTGAGTTTGATAAGTGTCAATCTTATGAGTTTGCTGTATTTGATAGTAACCTCTGATTTACTGTAATTGTCAGCCCACTTGTTGAATGCCCTGTGTTCTGCTCTGTAGTTCTTGATCTTTTGAATGCCAAGAATAGCATTATAACTGAAATCTTGAACTTTTACCCTATATGGTGCTGCATTTATATATCTCTTTGAGTAACTTCTGTATTGTGAAATGATAATGACAAATGAAATTACAGCAAAGCACGTAATTACCCAAATCATTGATTTGGCGTAGATGAATGCAATGAAGATATACATCAATGAGAATATGCCTGTCGCAATCAAAGCAAGGAGCTCACTGGTATATGCCTGATATAAGTTAGTGATTGCCAGTACTCTCGTTCCAAGATCTCCTGAAGAATATTTCTTGAAGAATGTAGATGGGAGACTCAAAAGTCTATGCATCAATGCTGGTTGGGCAACTGCGCATAATTGATCTTTTGTCCTTGATAAAATATAGTTTTTACAAAGTTCAAACAGTATCCTTGAGATTGTTGCACTTATCAATAGGGCACAAATAGGGTAGATGAGCGAAGTGTTGCCAGAAGGTACAATTTCGCTGAACATCAGTTTGTTACCTACAGGAATAAGCATAGTCAGCAAGGTCGAGATGGTACATAGCAATAGGACTAATGCTACATCCCTCTTCTGAATCGTACTTATGCAATAGTGTTTGAAATCCCTGAATGTCAAAGACTTACGCGGCATTCCTTTGGTTACTGCGTATGCAGTCGTTTGAAGGTCGGAAATATTATTTTTGTTGATTTTCTTCCCTTTCCCAGTGGTGAAAGATATTCTTTCGTATCCTATCCATTTAGGAAGAAGCGTCACCATATTCCCATCTCTATCGAACGCAAGAATCGGGCCACTTGTCTCCCTCCACCAAGTGCCTTCGAGTCTTATTTTTCTTGTGAAAATATTTTGGTCGTCAAAAATATCCTCGACATCAGCGAAATTTCTTGGAACTTTCGGTAGAAAATAGCTCTTGATTTTGAAAAAGCGAAGAATGGTATTGACGGCGAAACTGTTAGGTGTCTCTCCAATATTGGACACCTTGCCATCTTCCAACAGAGAGCGCAATTTGAAAATGGCCTCCCTCTCGGCTTTTTTATTGACTTGATATCTATTTTCTAATTGATCATTAAGCATATTAATTCTCTACCAAATGACAATAATACCCTTTGTTTTTAATTAATTCTTCATGAGTTCCACGCTCTACCACCTTCCCGTTGCGTAATACAATGATCTCATTACAATCGCGGATAGTACTTAATCTATGTGCGATTATGATTTGAGAACAACCCATGTTACGCATATTTGTCATAACCGTATTTTCTGTGATGGCATCAAGAGCCGAAGTGCCTTCATCCATTATGATGAAAGTTGGCTCTTTTGCAAAGGCTGTAGCAAGTTCAATACGCTGTCTTTGTCCGCCTGAGAAATTTTTACCGCCGTTTTCAATCGCAGAATCGTATGAATTCTTTCTGATTACGATATCGTTGTGTATTTGAGCTTGATGGCTGGCAAAAATCATAACGTAATTTTCAATTGAATCATCCCACATCTTTATATTCTCTTCAATAGAACCATCGAAGAGAACAATGTTCTGATCTATTATGGATACAGAGTTCGCAAAGACGTCACGATTGATCTTTTCCAATGGTTGACCATCAAATAATATCTCCCCAGACCAAGGCTTGATGATACCCGAGATCAATTTTGCCAAGGTGCTCTTACCACTGCCGGAACCACCGACGAATGCTACGCTCTGTCCAGGTTTGATATGCATGTTGAAATCTTCTATGATAGGTGGAAGATTCCTGTCATAACCGAAGGTCACGTGTCTCAATTCCAACTCTCCGGATAGCTTGTCATCCACGATATGGGATACTGGACTCAATTCATCAGGGACATCACACTCAGCACTCAACACCTCATCCATCCTA
Source organism: Bacteroidales bacterium UBA1769 (assembly GCA_002314725.1). Lineage (GTDB taxonomy): Bacteria > Bacteroidota > Bacteroidia > Bacteroidales > UBA932 > Cacconaster. The sequence goes on along the minus strand of DCGV01000008.1, from coordinate 24,476 downwards.
TCTACTTTGACATTGATGTTCAAAATATCCTGTTGGAGTTTGGTAAAGTGATTGACAGGGTTCATGAAAGCGGTCATGAAGCTCTGGAAGGACATCAACATACCTACTGTCATATAGCCAGACATTATGAACTTCGCACCGATTCCCAATACAAGTACGGTAGAGATCGCTTCTATGAACAATGGAACAGTGCCAAGTTTCAGTGTAGAGCTGTTAGCATCTATCTCTGACCTTTGCATCATGCTGAAGCGTTCCGTCCATCTGTTCAAGAATGATTTCTCTCCTGCAGAAGCTTTGATGGCATCAATATTACCTATAGATGCAGCTGTAATACCTTGTAAAATATCAGAATCCTTTTGTTTCTTGACATTGATCTGTTTTATCTTCTTATTCACTCTCTTGGTGATGTATAGAGTGATGGCAATATCAAGTATTGCCAAACCGGATAGATAAAGATTGTATTTTATCATGAAATAGAGATAAAATACAATTAGTAGAGCATCTTCAAGAATGTAGAATATTTTATCCAGGCTCTTGATGATCTGAGTACTGAAATTTATTCTTCCAGCAATGTCCCCAGCATATTTGTCTTGATAGAAACCGACCGGAAGTCTGATGGCATGCCAGAACATTTCACTTTTTGAACTTATGGCCATACCCAGTCTCTGTCGCCATGTCAATGATTCCACCAGGCGTAGAACGGTATCAAATAGCGTAAGGAATATGACGAAAAAAATCAAAGGCGCACCCCAATCTGGATTTACACCGGAAAGAACGTCGTCAATCAATATTTGTTTGAGAATAGGCTCTGCTATCTTATAAACCACGCAAAGCAGAGAGATACCTATTGATATCTTGACAATGTCATCGAAACCCTTCAGGTGTTGTTTGAGAAACGCAATATGATTTATCTCTTTCGCCATAATTTGGTTGTATTGCGGGCCTCTTGTACGTTTTCAAGTAGATATTTGAAGATAGAACGGGATTTGACTATTACTTCAATATCGCAGTATGTTCCGACACTCATATTGATTGGCTCCTTCTGATTGAAAGACCAATCAAGTTGCGTAGGATCATTTGCTTTTGTATCCATTGTAATCGATATTTCAAAAACAGAAGGGGAAGTAGGGAATACCTCGTCAACCATTGATGCGTTCTGTAACTTGGAAATTGTCTCCTCTTTGCTTACAGGATATGAAGAAACGCTTACTATTTTGCCCTTTACGAAACCTACTCTTTCCCGTGTTTCAAACGATGGAGTTATCTGTACCTCCTGTCCTTCATGGAAGAGTCTGCTAGAGTTGAAATCGGCATAAGCAAATATTGTCAAAACGTTTGAAGATGTTTCGTCTGTTAGAATGTGGAAAATATCTTCAAATGCATTGAAAGACTGATTCTCTGGAATGAATGAAAGAATTTCACCTTCATATGGTGCCGAAATGATACTGTAGGAGCCTGCGATAGAGACAAGAGCTAGAGTTTGCCCTTTTTGAACCATATCTCCTTTGTGAACAAAAATCTCTTTTACAGTACCGTCATTGGGAATAGAGACATTCGCAGAACCGTCAAAAGGAAAGATAACTCCTTTAATGTTCTCTTTATCGGTTACCACTCCACCGAAACACCAAGCTAACAGACCTAAAGCTAAAAATGCCAATGCCCAGATCACTAATTTGCTGGAAAAGGTTGAAACCTTGATATAGTCTTCTGAGTGAAGGATTGAACTCTTTTTCATCTTATATTATATATAATCTTCAAAGATAATAATTATTCTTAAAATATTATTGATAAACCATCGTATGCTGGATATATTTTATCTGGTAATTCTGCTGCGAATTCCGTATACCTAGGAAATTGGTGGGACAGATGAGTCAGATAGCTCTGCTTCGCTCCAACTCTTCGGGCAACGGCGATAGCCTCGGGCAGAGAATAATGTGAAATGTGTTTTGTTCTCTTTACTGTATTGATGACAAAATAGTTCACACCTTGCAGTTTCTCATACTCCTCTTCAGGTATAAAATTGGCATCTGTCACATATGCGAAATTACCGAATCTGAACCCCAATACAGGCAATTGATAATGCATAGCCCTAATAGGGATTATTTCAACATCATTTATTTTAAATGGTTTGTTCTCAATGATTTCGATATTGTATTCCGGTACTCCGGGATATTTGTTTTCACTGAAGGCATAATAAAAAGTCCTCTTCAATGATTCGTATGTAGTCTCTTCGCAGTATATAGGGAAAGCTCTCTTTTCAAAATAGTTCAGAGCCCTGACATCATCCAGACCTCCGACGTGGTCGATATGTTTGTGTGTGAGAAGAATCGCATCCAGATCCTGAATGTTATTTGCAAGCATTTGCGATCTGAAATCAGGCCCAGCGTCAACCACCAATTTTAACCCTTCATATTCTACATATATTGAAGAACGTAGTCTCTTATCTCGAGGATCTGTAGATCTGCAGACCTCACAGTTGCACCCAATCATCGGAACCCCTTGGGATGTTCCCGTACCCAGAAAAACTACTCTGTTCATTTATAGAATCTCCTCTTTGATATTTCCTATCAACTCTTTATCGAAAGGACGTTCAACCCTGATGTAATTGTCAGTATAGCCAAACATCATTCCATCTTTTTCTGTACTCTCGAACAGTACTGGAAGTTTTCTCCCTTTGTTGGCTTGACAAAATTCTGAATGCAGTTTTGAACAGAGCTCTTCGAGAGCCTCCACGCGTCTTGTCTTCACACTCTCCTGTACCTGATCCGGCATCTGGTCGGCAATGGTGTTGGCACGTCTTGAATATGGGAAGATATGCAGGAATGCAGGTCGTATTCTTGACAAGAAATCATAAGTATGTTGGAAATCCTCTTCACTCTCACCAGGGAAGCCTACTATCACATCGATACCGAAAAATACTTTTGTATACCTCTCTTCCGGAGTTTCCATCTTGTCACGAATCATATTGATCTTGGATTCGAACATTGTGGTATTGTAACGACGTTTCATCAAGGCCAATATTCTGTCGCAACCTGACTGGATAGGGATATGGAAATGAGGCAGGAATTTAGTCCCGGATGCGATCCATTCAACGATATCTTCTTTTAGAAGATTTGGTTCGATAGAAGAGATGCGATAACGTTCTATCCCATCAACATCATTCAGAGCTTTCAATAGATCCAAGAAACTCTCTCCGGTACTTTTACCGAAATCCCCTGTATTTACACCTGTGAGAACGATCTCCTTAATACCTTGCGACGCTATATCATTAGCTTGCTCAACAAGTTCTCTGATAGTGATGTTGCGACTCTTACCGCGAGCAAGCGGGATTGTGCAATATGTACAGAAATAGTCACATCCATCCTGGACTTTGAGAAAAGAACGTGTTCTCTCTCCGGAAGAGTATGCAGGGAACATAGTCTCAATACTCTTTATATCACAACTATAGATAGACTCAGATTCTCTCTTTTCAATTTTGTCACTCACCAATCGGAACAGATCTCCCTTTTGTGCGGCTCCAATAACAATATCTGCACCTGTGTCTTTATGAATCTCTTCCGGCTTCAATTGAGCGTAACAACCGGTGACAGCGACTATCGCGTTAGGGGATATTTTCCTTACACGGCGAATGAAATTACGACACTTTTTATCTGCATGTTCTGTAACTGTGCAGGTGTTGATGACGTAAACATCTGCCTGTTGGGTAGGTTTGACAATCGTATATCCATTTGCAACAAACTCCCGTCCAAAGGTAGATGATTCTGCAAAATTCAATTTACAACCTAATGTTTCAAATGCTACTCTCATCGTTCAAAAGATAGTGTTGCTGATGATTTCTCTGCCCCCATTGCTTTGAAGCCACTCTCTGCTTCGCACTTCTCAAGAGGCGGATTGAATTTTGTTACCGTAACAGTACACTTTTTAATATTTCTGAAATTATATTCTATGGTATCCAGAATTCGATAAGCTACGTTCTCTATCAATTCTGAAGGAGTCTCCATTTCATGTTTAATAATATCGTAAACATTGACATAATTGACTGCGGATTTAAGAAGGTCATATCGGCCCGCATCCGTCATATCGTAATCGCACTCAAAATCGACACTGAAACGGTTTCCTTCCTGCTTCTCTTGCTCAAGGACTCCATGAAATGCATGGAATTCAATGTTTGTCAATTTTAATTTTCCTATAATAGCCATACTCTATGCTTGAATAATGAAAACACATGGACGTTTCCCGATGGTAGGATGAGCCTTTTTCCATTGTGCAACACTCTTTGTTTTTATGTATTGTGTTGGAAGAGTAATATCGGCAGCAATACATATCTTGGTACTCTCTTTCAATGTCGATAACATCTCCTCCAAAAGTGAATCGTTTCGATAAGGTGTTTCGATCATTATCTGACTTTGAGACCTTTGTGAAGATATCTTCTCTATATTGATCAATGCAGATCTCCGTTCCTCCTTTTTTACCGGCAGATAGCCATTGAATGCGAAACACTGTCCGTTCATTCCTGATGACATAAGCGCCATCATCAATGATGACGGTCCGACATATGGTATTACTTCAACATCCATTTTATGGGCTAATTCCACTAAAAGAGCACCTGGATCAGCGACTGCAGGTAAACCGGCTTCAGAAATTATTGCAGCGTCACGCGTCTTGAGCAATTTTGAATACTCCTCTATGGTCTCGCGTGGAGTGTGCTCATTCAGTTCAAGGAGTGTCAGTTCGTCTATTTTGCCGCGAAATCCGGCCTTCGACAGGAATCGTCTTGCCGTACGCAACTCTTCCACGAAGAATAGATTGATTCCTGTAATAGAGTCAAGTAGGTATTGAGGTAGGACCTCAGTCAATTCATTCTCTCCTAATGGTGTTGGTATCAAATGAAGCTTCATCTTATTTCTTGGATTTAAAAATCTTTTGCCACAACTCTTTAAATGTGTCAAATTCCTCTTGATAGGCAATACCTGCTCCATTTCTTTGTGTCTGGTCAAGATAGGTGCTGTATTGGTCGGCTGAGTGGGAGAATAGAGTTAATCTGATCTTCCCGCTGGATGTCAGTTTGATCTCCATATCGACATCTCCGACTATATCGCTCTTACTTGCTCCAAGATATTGGCTATTGCCTATATTTCCATTAATTGTTACCCTATTGTTGAATAGTTGGGTTGAAACGGCAACGTCGAAAATATCTCTGCCGTTTTCACCTGGTTGGTAGTTGAAACCGAGATCTAGAGGTATATCGAGTTGCCTGAAGACATTGTTCAACTGGTTGGACATGATTTCTGAAGCATTTGAGAAAAGGACTGTGGTGTTGTTGACAATACCTGATTGTTCGTCAGGCATGAAGCCTCCGGTTACCAACAGTGTCAACATCTGTTTCAGACGTTTCTCCTCAGTGTTCATCGTACTCTCGATGATGCTCTCCGTAGTAGGGTCGAGGTCAGGAACTTCTATATCGAATGTTAACTCAGGATTGGCAAGTTTCCCGGCAATACCGATATTGCAATCAATATTCCTTCTGGTAGTCATCTCAGGAATCAAAGTGCTCAACGAGGCCTTTGTTCTATAGTTGGCCGTCAGATTCAAGTCACTCTGCATAATGTCTCCGTTGAAGTTTATGGTTCCACCCTGCATTATGTTGAAATCTTTAGAGACCAATCCAAGTATGACTAATTTATAACTTCCCTCGTTTATATGATAATCACCTTTTATGTCGAACAAATCCTCTCCAACATTGATATCGACAAGTCCGTTGCCTCTGGCTTTAATAGCGTCGCCCAACGATTCATTAATGACAATTTGAATCTCAGCATCAGGCGTAGCGTCAACTCTCACATGGACATCCATTGATCCGGACGATTGCAATGCGGCATTATGGAGAACAAGCGAGTCATATGCTGATTCTATACTCTGGAGATTGTTTGTAAACGTCAACATCGAGCTCTTCGTAGATGCGGCTGATCCCAGAGGGATATGTATCGAAGAGTTCTGATTTGTCGCGATATCTATGTCCAGATTCAAGGCGGAGAAAGGCCCTGTCAATGATACGTTACCTGTCGCGAATGCTTTTCCGAAGAATGAACTGTTGTCAGCTGATGTTGTATTGAGTCCGTGGATGTTTACCAGATCGAGATTCAGATCCAATCGTGGATCCTTGAGATTATTCATCTTTATCCCACCCTTTGCTACTCCAGAGTGCCCAAAAGTGTCGCTTATTGTGGCATCATTAAGGTTGAAACCATTTTCGGAGAGGGAGAATGTACCATTCAATATGTATGGAACTTGAGTAAAGTCAAGTATGAATCCCAAATCTCTGATACGGTTGTTTCTGGATGTGATTTTAAGATTATCAAGAGGCCCCTGGACTCTAATGGTGGTAGAGATATCACCAGATAGATTTGAAACGATGCCTTTCGCCATAGCCGAGAGAGGTGAGACGTCAAATCTGTTGATTCTGGCATTGAGATTTATGCTTTTATCATCCGGTTTGAAACTTCCCGTAAGCAAAATAGGCCTTTCGTCCCTCTTCTTGTTTTCAAAAGTGTATTGGAAAGATTGAGATTTGTCATCCCAATTGCAATCGAGAAGGATAGATCCCAAATCTGAACCGGAGAATGTTAAATCTTGACCGTTCATGTTGAGAATGATACCTCGATCTTTCCCCAATGCTCCATACATAGACCCTGAACCGGATAACTCTCCACCCAACGCCATCTCCTCTGATAAGAATGGATTCAATATGGATAGGTCAAATTGATTCATTGTTACAGATATCATATCGCTCTTTGATGACGATAAAATACCATCGACCCGAAGATTCTGGAGATCATTTTCCAAAGTAAAATCATCTACGATTATATAACCCTTTCTAACTTTGATCTCGGAAGGCCGTATCTTCCAATGCTGACCGTTGAATACAATATCGGAACTGAAGAATTTTGAATGAATTGTTTCGTTATGAGTAGATGGGTTGAGGAATGAAACTTCGTTATGTATATCAATATGATTATCGCTGTCAGAGTCGTTCATCATATTTACCCTCAAATCGGCAATGTTGTTATCCAACTTGATGGAGATATTGTTTCCGTTGGATATGATGGATCCCATCTGCAAAGAGGCACAATTGACTATAGCATTCGTATATGATTGATTATTGATGGCGCTGATTTCGAGATTTCTAATATAGTTGTCCTGATAAGCAATGAGATCTGAATTCAACACAATATCAGCTTTGTCGCCAATTATTGATCCGGTCAATGAAGTTCCATTTGCGATATATAGACCAGGTAACAGGAAGTTACAGATTGGACGGAGGTCTGCACTCTCCAATTTGATATCGTATTTATCCTCAAGAGTGTTTTCTGTTGATGGGTTATTAAATAGATTGGATAACTCTTTTTTTGCGAGAATGGTCACTATATCCGATACGAATTTAGAAGGTGCTGATGATCCGTTGAACTCAGCTTTGAGGAATGAGGAGTTAACACCCACTTGATAATTTGCTTTCGAAAACAGTGAACTGATTATTATATCGCCTATATTGTTTTTCCCATCTTGTAACTCAGTCTCCAAATTATTTATTCTCAACTCTCCCAAGAAGTCATTTGAGATGTTTTTTCTAAAGTCCGCCTCTGCACGGAGCTTGATTTTAGCAACGTCTCGTTTATCGAAATTCAGAGCATGAAGATCTGCATTATTCAGATTCAATATGAAATTATATAGAGCATCCTCACCATTTTGAGGGAAACCTACGGTTCCGTGGAAGTTGAAGTTTAGATTAGGGTCATCGCTGATTATCTGTCCGTCAAACTTTGTGTTGTCAAGGAGTCCTGATGCAATAATGTTTTGATAGTTGTAAGAGTTGAAATAGATGTTACGTACGGTCAGTGACTCCAACTCCAAAGATGTGGTCTCTGTTCCCGCAGTACCTGCTATTGACCCGTCAAAATTTAATTTACCAACCTTGTCACTCTTTGCAATAGCACCTAAATCTATATCGTGTCCGCTGAAATGACCGATAATCTCATAGTTTAGTGTCTGCTCATCGGAACGCATGATAGCATCTACGTTTACAACTCCTGATTCAATGGTTTCAAGCTTTCCAAAAGCTACGAAGTCAGTGAAGAAGCCGTCGAGAGAGCCGGTGAATGAAACGGTTTCATCAGGCAGGATATTGCCAACAGAACCAGGTTTCAATGGGTGTGACGAAACTTGATTAATTATATGCTCTATATCTCCAGTGGTAGTTGTGCACTCTTTTATGGCGATGCCAACCATGGTTTGGGTAATATCAGGGAGACCTGAAATATGTGTGGAGAGTGAAACCTTAGTCAAACCGGTTTCGGTCTCTGCTGTCAGATTGTCGCTTCGAAGGTTGGCGACAGGGCCAGTGACTTCACCATTCAATTTAAGGCATAGTGTAAGGAAATCAATTCCGCTTGTGAAGAATTGAAGAGTTCTGAAGTCGAGCACTGCATCATTGAAATCCGCTCCGAGTGAGACACTGTTTAAAAAGTCGGAGAATGCATCGGGGCTGTCCAATACAAAAGATAGATAGCTCGCCTTTATATTTGAGTAGTCATCCTCAAGTTCAAGATTGTCAATATTGATCTTATCATTAGAAACCAGAACGTCGCCAGACAGATTGTGTAGATTGAAACCTTTTGACTCCTTGGCACTTAATTTTTCAAGGTTTAATTCGATATCGCCATTTGAGACTAATATGTTCTTGGCTTCAAGATTTATATCAAAGAGATGCAAATCATTGAAATCCATTGTGTGTGCCCCAAGCGCTTCTGATACTGTATCTTGAACATCGGTTTCATTTACCATGGAAAAGTCGAAATCCTCTATGTAGAAGCGTTTTAATTCTATTGTCAAAGAGTTCGTTGAATCACTTGGACTCTTTTCATTGGAATTCTTCTCCACAAAACCGGCAAATACCTTTGAAATATTGGTAGTTCCATCCTTTTGTGTTTTAAAATTGAATTCACCTCCGGCAATTCCGGCTCTAGTGATGACAATTTCTTTTTTTCTAATCAATGGAATTAGCTCAACGGCAAGAGATATTCTTTCACTCTCGAAAATGGTATCGCCTTTATCATCGGTCAACTTGGCACCTTGAATGATTACCCTGTCGGGAAGTGCGTAGTAAACTTTTGATAAAGAGATATTTCCATCAATCTTTTCACCTACTTTCGAGATTGCGTATTGGCAGATTTTGGTCTGAATCGATGGTATTTGCACAATAAGAACAGCTGCTGTAGGTATTAGTACCAAAAGCATGAAAATAGTTAATAATATCTTCTTCCTTGTGCGCATGATTTCGTATGAGCAGACACTACTGCATCTTAACCTACAAAGATACGAATTCTTTTTGTAACTTTGCAGGGTTGAATCTTGCAATTTTTATTGGAATAATGACAACAATATTGGGAATTGAATCATCCTGTGACGATACTTCAGCTGCCGTAATCAGGGATGAATTTTTATTGTCAAATGTAATGGCCTCTCAGGAGGTTCACCGTCAGTATGGCGGAGTGATTCCAGAGCTGGCATCAAGGGCTCATCAGCAGAATATCCTGCCGGTTGTTTCGCAGGCTTTGAAACAGGCTGGAGTGACAATGGAAGATGTCGATGCCATTGCATTTACACGTGGTCCGGGTCTATTGGGATCTTTGCTTGTCGGTACATCTTTCGCCAAAGGCCTTTCAATATCTACAAACACACCTCTTATCGAGGTTAATCACCTTCAAGGCCATATCCTTTCACATTTTGTGAAGGTTGAAGGCCGTGATAACAGATCACCTCAATTTCCATTCCTTTGCCTACTGGTTTCAGGTGGTCATACACAGATAGTACGTGTTGATGAACCGTTGAAATTCGAAATACTTGGACATACGATAGATGATGCAGTAGGTGAGGCGTTTGATAAATGTGCGAAGCTTATGGGACTTGGATATCCGGGAGGTCCTATCGTTGATAAATTGGCTAAGGAGGGTGATCCCGAGCGATTTAGATTTGCAAAACCAAATATTCCTGATTTGAATTACAGTTTCAGCGGGATAAAGACATCGCTGCTCTATTTTGTCCGAGATATGGTGGCTGAGAATCCTAATTTCCTTGAGGAGAATAAGGCCGATCTTTGTGCATCATTCCAAAAAGATTTGATAGATATCCTGATGAAGAAACTGATTCTTGCAGCCAAGCAGACAGGTATTAAAGATATTGCTATTGCCGGTGGTGTTTCAGCCAATTCCGGTCTTCGCAATAGGATAGTGGAAGAGGGACAGAAACGTGGTTGGAATACTTTCCTTCCTGAATTCAAATTTACTACAGATAATGCTGCAATGATTGCCATCACTGGCTATTTCAAGTATCAGAAGGGCATTTTTGCACCACTTGATATCGCTCCGCTGTCAAGAGCTGCGGAGTATGGGGATTGAGAGAGTCTAGAGTTAAGAGTTGAGAGTTAAGAGTTAAGACTCTAGACTCTGGACTCTAGACTCTGGACCCTAGACTGAAAAATTATGAAAGAGTTCGAAATTGCGTTTGACATAAAGCATCAAGTTTCAGAGACTGAACTTAAACAGTCTGCAGCTAGAGCTCTGGGATGTTCTGTAGCCCAGGTAGCTTCGGCTGTTATTGTCAGGCGATCTTTGGATGCTCGCAACGGAGTGCTGTACAGATACAGAATTGCAGCCTCTTCTATCTCCGAAGGCGCTGTTAAGCCCTATCAACTTCCTGAATATAAGAATGTTGAAAATGCTGAACCAGTAATAGTTGTGGGCAGCGGGCCTGCCGGAATGTTTGCATCGTTGAGGCTGTTGATGCTAGGCCTTAAACCTGTCATTCTGGAGAGAGGTAAAGATGTCCATGGCCGTAAATTTGATATTGCTGCAATGGCTCAGAAGAGTATTGTCAATATAGATTCCAATTACTGCTTCGGCGAAGGTGGCGCAGGTACTTTCTCAGATGGAAAATTATTTACAAGATCCAATAAGCGAGGTGATATACGTGAAGTCCTTCATCAATTGGTAGCTTTTGGCGCTCCTGAATCCATATTGATAGATGCTCATCCACATATTGGAAGCGACCGTCTCCCAAGAATCGTTGAGGCAATCAGGAATTGTATAATTGAACATGGTGGCGAATACCACTTCAATTCGAAAGTGGTTGACCTTGTCCAAATAAATAAAGGAAAGGAAAAGAGTTGGAATGTCGTTTGCGCTGATGGTACTGTCTATTCTGCTAATAATGTGATACTTGCAGTAGGTCATTCTTCAAGAGAAATATATCGTTTATTCGCAGAAAAGGGTTGGGCACTGGAGACAAAAGGCTTCGCTCTTGGAGTTCGTGTTGAACATCCTCAGAGTTTGATAAACAATATACAATATCACGGAAAATATCAACCATATATGCCTCCTGCCGAGTACTCTCTGGTGGAGCAGGTTGATGGCAGGGGAGTCTTCTCATTCTGTATGTGCCCTGGAGGTGTACTGGTGACATCTTCAACTGAACCTGAACAGGTAGTACTAAATGGTATGTCCAATTCTGCCCGTAATAGTAAATGGGCAAATGCCGGTATTGTATGTGCTGTAAATCCTGGAGATGTTCCTGATTATGATAAATATGGTGTCTTCTCATTGTTGGAATTCCAGAGTGATGTTGAACGCAAAATGTTCACTTTTACCGGCTCAATGAAGGCTCCTGCACAGAGAATGATTGATTTTTGCAAAGGCCGTGAATCAGTGACTCTCCCTCAAAGCTCATACGCACCTGGAGTAGTTCCTGCACAACTATCTGAACTTCTCCCTGATTTCGTTGCATCCCGTCTTCGAGGCGCATTCCCACTCTTTAACAGGAAGATGAATGGTTTTTACACCAATGATGCACTATTATTGGCAACAGAATCACGCACATCGTCTCCTGTTCGTATCCCTAGGAATCCTGATACATTGGAACATCTCTCTCTACCAGGACTCTATCCATGTGGAGAAGGTGCAGGTTATTCCGGAGGAATCGTTTCCAGCGCAATTGACGGAATCCTTGCTGCAATGTCAATAGGAGGCTTTTCTGAATAAATATTTTCAAATTTCGCACTTGCGAAATTTGAAAATATTTTTTTTAAAGAAAATATTATATTTGCGACGTTAATACTAGATCATTACTATGAAAGTCCAGAAATTTGGCGGTACTTCTGTAGGATCCGCTCCAAGAATCAAAGATGTAGCTAAGCTCATCACTTCAGAAAAGGGAAATATTGTAGTTCTTTCTGCAATGTCCGGTACAACTAACTCCCTAATTGAAATCGCTGATTATTTTTCAAGTAAGAATATTTCAGGTGCCCAAGAATTACTACATGCTATGGAGACAAAATATATGTCTCACATGGAACAACTATATAGCAATCCAGAATATAAACAGAAAGCTGTAGAGTATCTTCACAGTTCATTGTCATTGATTTTCAACTCTGGCAAGGATTATTCAAAGGCAAATGAAAAGGTTATCATTGCTCAAGGTGAATTGATATCAACACATATGATGACATACTATCTTCAGGAAATTGGTGTAAAAGCAGTATTGCTCCCAGCACTTGATTTCATGAAGATTGATTCAGACGGAGAACCCGAATTGGATTTTATTACATCTCACATCAAACCGCTTCTATCAAAGAACGAAGGTGCAGATATCTATATCACACAAGGTTTCATCTGTATGAATGCAAATAATGAGGTTGACAACCTGAAACGTGGTGGTTCTGATTATACCGCATCGTTGATAGGCGCCGCAGTCAAAGCCGATGAGATACAGATTTGGACAGATATTGACGGTATGCATAATAATGACCCTCGTATCGTTGACAATACTAAGGCAGTCCGTCATATCCACTTCGAAGAGGCAGCTGAGTTGGGCTATTTCGGAGCTAAGATCCTTCACCCAAGTTGTATTCAACCTGCAATGTATGCCAATGTTCCTGTTCGCCTTCTTAACACAATGGATCCTAAAGCTTTGGGTACATTGATAGACAATAAACCAGAACGAGGAACGATAAAAGCTGTCGCAGCTAAAGACAATATTGCAGCCATCAAGATTAAATCATCAAGAATGCTTCTTGCTCATGGCTTCCTACGCAAGGTATTTGAAATTTTTGAAACATACCATACATCGATAGATATGATTTGTACTTCTGAGGTCAGTGTAACCATGTCGATAGATGATACAACTCACTTGAATGAGATAATTCAAGATTTGAAGCAATATGGTACCGTAAGTGTGGATTTTGACATGTGTATTATCTGCGTAGTAGGCGACATGGATTGGGGGAATGTAGGATTTGAGACAAGTGCTATGAATGCAATGAAAGATATCCCTGTTAGAATGGTTTCATACGGCGGAAGCAGTTATAATATCTCTTTCCTTGTTAGGGAAGAGGATAAGAAGAGAGCTCTTCAATCACTCAGCAAATGCCTTTTTGAAAATTAATGTCAATGAGAGGATTCCAGGCAGAGAAATTTTGCGATATCAGAACACCATTCTATTATTATGATTTGGAAGTTCTGAAACAGACGCTATCCAGCATCAAATCAGCTGTTTCCGGATTGGATAACTATCGTATTCACTATGCGATAAAAGCCAATTTCAATCCGAAAATACTCAGCTTTATAGCACAGGAAGGGCTGGGCGCAGACTGCGTAAGCGGCGGTGAGATCAAGGCTGCTATTGAGGCAGGTTTTCAACCTGACAGTGTTGTATTTGCCGGTGTTGGAAAACGAGATGACGAGATTCGTTACGCTCTCTCTGTCGGAATCGGTCGTTTCAATGTGGAGTCTCCTGCTGAACTTGAAGTGATAGACTCTATTGCTAAACAAATTGGGGTGGTTGCTCCTATAAGCATAAGAGTGAACCCTAACATTGCAGCCCACACTCATTCGAATATCGCTACAGGTCATGAGGATAATAAGTTTGGAATTAATTATCCTGACCTGCCCAAGTTGATCTCCGAAGTTCAGTCCTTACAAAATGTCGAATTTAAAGGACTTCACTATCATATTGGATCTCAGATTCTGGATATGAAAGACTTTATCGCATTAGCTGATAGAATCAATGAAATCAATGAAGAATTGAAAAGTGCAGGATTACCGATAGGCGATATCAATGTTGGAGGAGGATTGGGTATTGATTATCAAGATCCAGACGCAAATCCCATTCCAGATTTTGCAGGGTATTTCGCTGCCTTCCGAAACAATTTGAAATACGATGGCATCGTTCATTTTGAATTGGGACGTAGTGTGGTAGCTCAATGCGGGACATTGATCAATAGAGTGCTCTACATAAAGGAGGGTATCAATAAGAAGTTTGCGATAATTGATGGCAGCATGACCGAACTTATCCGTCCTGCCCTCTATAATGCAAAACACAAGATTCAGAACATCTCTTCCAATGGTGCCCCAACCTTATATGACGTTGTCGGTCCAGTGTGTGAAAGCTCCGACGTCTTCGGTCAGGACATTTCCCTCCCTGAGTGTCATCGCGGTGATTTCATCGCCATCCGCAGCGCAGGCGCCTACGGCGAATCCATGTCCTCCTGCTACAACTGCCGACCCCTTCCGCAAGGAGTGTTTTCGGATGAGTTGAAGTGATGACCTGAGCACTTCCGCACCGCTTGTTATGCATCGCTCAAAGGTACTTTTCAATACTTGCCGCGACGTCAATCTTACCTTCTGTGGTTGACGTCGCGAGCTGTTTTAGCAAGAAATAGCTTGATTTGCGTCCTCGACGTCAATACCATCTCTCCACATTGACGTCGCGTATCATCTGTTACCGTTGGATGACACATATATGCTATTTATTATTATCTCACATTGACGTCGTGTATCTTCATTTTTCGTACCTTGCAGGGAAAAGAAGGGTTATGTCCAAAGTTTATGTCCAACGCCTCATCAATATATGAAAACTGGAATCCGTGGCATGGATGTACGAAGATCAGTCCAGGGTGCAAGTTCTGCTATGTCTATCGGCAGGATGAGATGTATGGAAGTGAGATTTCGAGCAGTGAGTGTCGTAAGACGGCTGCGTTTGACCTGCCGATAAAGCGTGGGAGGGATAAGAGTTGGAAGATTCCTTCTGGGAGGGTAGTCTTTACCTGTTTTTCTTCAGATTTTCTGCTTAAGGATGCGGACCAATGGCGAGGGGAGTGTTGGTCAATGATGCGTCAGCGCAGAGACCTTTGGTTCTACTTTTTTACCAAGCGGATTGACAGATTTGCTGAGTGTGTACCGGATGATTGGGGAGATGGTTATGAAAATGTATTGGTCGGTTGCACGGTTGAGAATCAGATGATGGCCGAATATCGTCTGCCGATTTTCAAATCATTGCCAATAAAGCATAAATCAATAATTGTTTCACCAATGATTAGCCACATCGATATCGCAAAGTATCTTGATTCATCCATAGAGTCCGTTTCTGTTGGAGGAGAGTCCGGGCAGAATGTCAGACCTTGTGATTATCAGTGGGTTATGGATTTGAGGGAGCAGTGCGTTGCCGCAGATATCCCGTTCCATTTTCAGCAAACCGGCGCGATATTGATAAAAGATGGTAAGGAGTACCGAATCCCTCGGAAGTTTCAGCACGCGCAGGCTCACAAGGCCAATATTGATTATCGCATTGGTGAATCTCTTATTCCTGAGACTGCAAACTATGATCTTCCTGCAGTGGGAGAAAATCTGTTGTTCTAAAAACTCTTCCCGATACATATCTGGATGCTCTCGGCTGCCATGAATTTGTGGGCTTTGAGGACGATGCCGGCGTAGGTGTTGAAGAGTTCTGGGAAGTGGTATCTGATGTTGACCATCTGATAGAGGATCTTGTTTGGCGCAAGTCCGTCGTTGTCATAGATGTATCGTCCCAATCCAATCAATGCTGAAAGGTCCCGATATCTCATCTCCTGCACTATGCTGATGCCGACAGATACTGGATCGTATGAGGTATTGCCTCTTCCGTCATACTCAGCGATAATGTCGCAGAATGGGGTAAAGAAAAGGTCCAGACCGATACCTGTAGCTTGATTACGTCTATACTTGTACAGAACATCACCGTGGAGTCCATATTTCATCTTTCGTAAGTTCTCTCCTACACCTTTCTGCTCCAATGTAGTATAAAATACTGATTCCAGACTCATTACACCAGTTGTAAGTTGTACATTATATATGAATGACGGTTTGAAATCTACGTCAAAATGGCGTTTGTCAGATACTTTTGTATATGTACGTGGCGTTTTTTGACGAAAGTCTTTCATCCCTATTGTCATAGCGGCTTCAATGCCATTGTATCCACGATTTACCCAATTCACTGCACCATTGGAGTTGTGCTTCAAGTAGATGCCAAGACCTGCAAAATACCTATCTGTAATCATGAATTTACTTTGAAAACCCACCTCTATGTGAGCGTTGACAGGAATGGAAATCATTACATTGTAAGGATTAGTGTATGGGTCGTAAAGGTTATTGAATACACATCCTATTCCGAATCCGCTGGAGTATTCAAAGCTAAATTTCGGTGTCCTGATCAGTGGACGGTCAAAATATCCGAATAAACTGTATATATTTCCTAACCCGGGACCATTGGCGGCTTGTACGGTGCCAATAGGGTCGAAATCGAAACCGATACCATATTCAGGTCTGTTGCAGATTGCTGCAGATGCTCCACTGAAATCTTCCCAACCCAATTTGACAGAAACGCTTGGAATGCGTGGCGACTTGTCTCCCCAAAGTTCAGGGTAGTATCTGTTATCGTAGAGAAGAGTTGTAGCTCCACCTCTGATGGAAATATTCTGTGAGAATGAATTGAATGAAAAATATGAAGAGATTGTCAGCAGAAATACTATCGCATATACTCGTATGGAAGCTTTTCTTGGAATGATCATGTTTGTATGAATTATTTCGTAAATACTGGCGCGCAAAGATACACTTTTTTTCATTGCCACCGATAGAGGTTGGCGAAATATATCTTAACTTTACTTTTTTAAGTAACAAAACAATATAAATATGAAACAGAAAGTGTTACAAGCTATTAAAGATGCAGGTAAACCTGTATCAGCCGGTGAAGTTGCTACAATGACAGGCATTGACCGTAAAGAAGTTGATAAAGCATTTGCAGATCTTAAGAAGGAGGGCGCAATTGTTTCTCCTGTTCGTTGTAAATGGCAGCCTGCTGAATAATGAGCATTTCACAAATAGAAAAATCCAAGGAGGAGAGATATCAGTCGCTGATCAAGGTGATTGAATCTCTCCTTTGTGGTGAAGGCCGGGATATTATAGCCGATATGGCAAATGTCTCTGCCGCAATTCATTCTGAATTCGGGTTTTGGTGGACTGGCTTTTATCGTGTTGTCGGAAATGAACTTGTCTTAGGTCCATTTCAAGGACCAGTTGCATGCACTAGAATTGCAAAAGGCAGGGGAGTATGTGGCACATCATGGGCTCAGGAGCGTACTATAATAGTTCCCGACGTTGACCAGTTTCCAGGACATATAGCGTGCTCAAGTGAATCTCGCAGTGAAATTGTTGTACCGGTGTATAGCAATGACGAAATCGCAGCCGTTTTGGATATTGACAGCCAATACCTGAATACATTCGATGAAATAGATGCTAAATATCTTGAGCAGATTGTCTCAATGCTCTAGAAACAAAAAGAGTCCAGAAAAAACCGGACTCTAATGTTTTATTGCTCTTAATCAATTAGTTGCATCCGCCGCATCCTTCGCAGCTTCCTCCGCAACTACCGTTGCAACTCTTTGCTTTGCGTTCGCCGTGAAGACCCTCTTCAAGCTCCTTTGCTGAAGCTTCGCGAACTGCTGTGATTTCACCTGAGAAATTTAGAGTCTTGTCAGCCATTGGATGGTTAAAATCCATCTTTACGCTCTCTGCAGCTACAGATACGACAACACCTTGCATCACCTGGCCATTGGCATTCATCATAGGAATTGTGTTGCCAACTTCCAGAAGACCGTCCTGGATATGGCCGTCAATTTCAAATATGTTCTTTGGAAGGTCGACAATCGCTTGAGAATCCTTTACTCCGTAACCCTCTTCAGGTGAAAGAGTGAATTTGAATTTATCTCCAACTTTAAGACCTTTAACATTCTCTTCAAATTTTGGAAGTAGATATCCCATACCGAAGATAAACTCAAGAGGATTATCCTTTGAACATTTATCAGCGATTTGACCATCTACATTAAGTTCATAAATAAGTGATACAACTTTGTTATCATTAATTTCCATCTTTTAATAGTTTGTGGTACCCCTTTAAGTACCGTTTACGCCTTGGATTGGCTGTTATAATTCATTCGCTTTAATTTTGACAATTTCACCTTTGTCGGCAAAAGCCAACTCAGAATTTGTCATCTTCTTCTCCAACACCATCTTGTCGAACGAAATGGCCAAACCCTGTCTGATGCTCTCCCGCATCTGTCTCGATTCTTGCTCGTTCATAATTAAGTAATTGGTTGTAGGTTAGTTTATTATGGGTTTTAGTAATTATCATTTTTCCGCCTTCGGCAACAATCTCTGCTTTCATATTGGAGTTGTCAATTATTATCCAATAATCACATATCCCAATATAGCGAGTGAAGAAGTTGTCAATACCAGCATCATATCGTCTATATATCGTCTCTTCCGGTATATTGTGACCACCTGAAGCAACTCTCAATTTTACTCTTTCAACAGCCAGTTCCGGCATCTTCAGCCAGAAGAAAAGCAGAGTGACTATATAACCTCTTTTCTGAGCTTCTGATATAACCCTAAGAAGGAATCTGGTGGCTAAAGTTGTCTCCACTCCGAAATCACATCCCTTATCCAAAAGCTCGTAAATTCTCTCCATCATAAGCCGACTTGCACGAATTGCGGCAAGTTCAGGGTTAAAAGGAGAGAGCCCTTTCGCTATTTCATCGGAGTTGACGAATTCTTCGCAATTGAGCATCTCCGGCAGAATAGTATAAGAGGCAGTTGTCTTCCCAGCTCCATTACAACCAGCTATTATAAAAAATCTTGGCATCTGTCAATTGAAAAAAACGTTCACCAACTTAACTTTCGCACTTAACGAAAGAGAAATCTCTAACTAACAAATTTATGAAAATAAATCTCATCCTCAAATATCTTTCAATAATTATTTTTTATGATTACTTGATGGTTTTTGGTAAATTTGTATTTGTATTATTGAAGGTATATGGTAAACAATATAGTACAAAATATAACTGAATATAATAATACCAAATATTTCCAAGAGGATCCCATTGCCTTTCCAAGACGTTTTTTTGAGTCTTATAAGAGAGGGGAGTCACAATTGCAGGATGTTGAGATATCTGGCCTTCTCTCAGCCCATCTAGCTTGGGGACGGAGGTCAATGATAGTGCGCGATTGTAACAGAATGTTTGATGAAATGTCCTGGCAGCCACTTGAATATGTGTTAAATGGCAATTATCGTCATGATGATGTATCGATGCATAGAACGATTAAATGGTCTGAATTTGCTCTGATTTGCGCCAATTTGAGGGCTTTTTACGCTCCTGAAGGACGATTCGATTCGGCTCGCTCTGTTGAACAGCTTAGCCCCGATGAGATAAGAACCGAAATTTTCGGTCAGAAATCAGATAAGAACGCTGCAAATAAAAAGATACATATGTTCCGTCGTTGGATGGTCCGCCGTGATGGTATAGTGGATTTTGGCTTGTGGAGAAATACGGATCCTTCGGAATTGATTATTCCACTGGATGTACATGTACATCAAATGGCTCTTGAATTGGGGATTACACAAAGAAAGAGCGCAGATTATAAGACAGCTAAAGAGATTACGGACTTTTTTAAGAATTTATATCCGAACGATCCGTGCATCGGCGATTTTGCCCTTTTCGGATACGGGGTGATGAGAGTTAAGAGTCCAGAGTCCAGAGTCCAGAGAAAAACTCTAGACTCTAGACTCTCAACTCTAGACTTAAAAAATAATTAAACATATGTCATTAATTAAATCAATTTCAGGTATCAGAGGTACGATAGGTGGTGCAATAGGCGATTCACTGACGCCGATAGATATTGTAAAATTCACTGCAGCGTATGCACAAATAATAAAAAGCAAAGCTGCAAAGAATGACCATTACAAAGTAGTTGTTGGAAGAGATGCAAGAATCTCAGGCGAAATGGTAGACCAACTTGTATGTGGGACTTTATGTGCATGTGGTATAGATGTTATCAATGCTGGTTTGGCCTCTACGCCGACAACTGAGATGGCTGTAATTTTTGAACAAGCAGACGGCGGTATTATTTTGACTGCATCTCACAATCCAAAGCAATGGAATGCACTTAAACTTCTAAATGAAAAGGGAGAATTTCTTTCAGATGCAGAGGGTTTAGCTCTTCAAAAGATAGCTGAGGCTCAAAGCTTTGAATTCAAAGAGGTAGATTCCATCGGCCATATTACTAAGAAAGATTTTACCCAAGCTCACATAGATGCAGTCCTGAAAGATTCATTAGTGGATGTAAAGGCTATTAAAAAAGCTGGCTTTAAGGTTGTTCTGGATCCAATCAATTCAGTTGGAGCTATCTGTATGCCCGCTTTGCTTAAGCAACTTGGTGTCAAATGTATTACAATAAATGACAAACCGGATGGTAATTTCGCTCACAATCCGGAACCGCTTCCTGAAAATCTGATAGCTCTTTCAGAAGCTGTTGTAGCGAACAAGGCTGATTTAGGTATCTCCGTAGATCCTGATGTCGATCGATTGGCATTTATATGTGAAAACGGTAACCCATTCGTTGAAGAGTATACTTTGGTTTCTGTTGCAGATTATGTCCTGTCAAAACGACCTGGTCCTACTGTTTCAAATATCTCATCATCTCGTGCATTACGCGATGTGACAGAGATGAAAGGTTGCCAGTATTATGGATGCAAGGTAGGGGAGGTTAATGCCACTACTATGATGCGTGAAGTCGGAGCTGTGATAGGAGGCGAAGGAAATGGCGGAGTAATCTATCCTGAATTGCATTATGGTCGCGATGCACTTATCGGTGTAGCTCTTTTCTTGAGCAATCTGGCTCACAAACGTAAAGAGAGTTCAATAAAGAGTGCCAGTCAATTAAGGGCCAGTTATCCTGATTATTACGTTTCAAAAAACAAAATAACTCTATCTGATTTCTCATTGGTTCCCGCTCTACTTGAAAAGGTGCAAAAGTATTATGAAAAGGAGAAAATCAACACTATGGATGGCTTAAGAGTTGATTTTGAAGCTGAACGCAAATGGGTGATACTTCGCCGTTCAAACACTGAACCTATTATTAGAATATATGCTGAAGCTCCTACCTCAAATGAAGCAGATGCATTGGCACAAGAGGTAATTAACATTATAAATGAATAGTAATGTTTTCATTCAGGACAACATCCATTTTTGAACAGGGAGATAATGTATTGAAGAGTGGCAGGGTTGCAATACTTTGCAACCAGGTTGCTTGGCACCCGGATAAAGGGGAGTATCTTTTCGAAACTTTTTCAAAGAGAGGTAACCTTGTCAAAATCTTTATGCTTGAACATTCTTTTTATGGTGAAGTTCTGCCGGCTGAACTGGGTATTCCTATGGTTGAACTCACTACACACCTTGATGTGAGTGAACTTGAGAATGTCGATGCATTGATCATCGAACTTCAAGATACAGGATCAAGGTATGGAAATGTGACAAAAATATTGCTGAATCTATTTGCTGACTTGAAGGAGTCCAAATCAGAGATCAGTATCTTCATTATCGATAGACTCAATCCTTCAGGCCGTCAGGTTGAAGGGACAATGGGTGAACTTGGGGTCCCTCATCGCCATGGATTGACAGTTGGTGAGTTGGCCAATCTATTCCACTCCGAATTCAATGCTAAATTCCATCTGCATAT
Organism: Bacteroidales bacterium UBA1769; assembly: GCA_002314725.1. Taxonomy (GTDB): domain Bacteria; phylum Bacteroidota; class Bacteroidia; order Bacteroidales; family UBA932; genus Cacconaster. The sequence goes on along the minus strand of DCGV01000008.1, from coordinate 2,544 downwards.
AATCTCTGCTAATTCTGAGAGTGTCAATAGAGAATTGATGCCTTGGAGCATTCCTCCGTTTACTGACTTTTCCGGATTGTTCACTTCAAATTTCTATAGTGGAACGTGCTTATATATGGGCACAAATGTCAGTTATGGACATGGTACGACAAGACCTTTCGAATGCTTCGGATCGCCATGGATGGAACCATTGTTCAATTATTTGAAAGATAATCATATTGAAACCTGGAACGCCATTGATAGCCCTATTTACGATAAGTCACTCTATATAAGATGGCATCGCTTCATCCCTGCATATGGAATGTATAGCGGCAAAACCTGTTTTGGTTTCCACTTTATGTTTATTCCTGGAAACGAATATCATGCACTTAACCACACCCTGAGATGCTTGAGATTCATAAGAGAACAATTCAATGAGTTTACCTCTGATAATCTTGAGAAATATCTTGAAGATGATATGATGTTAAGTTATGTCTATGGCGAGATAGACGAAGAGATGCTGAAAGAGTATGTCAAGACAGAAGAACAGAAGTGGCTACGCAAGGCGAAGAAATACATACTCTACGATGAAGCGCCGTATAGAGTTAAGAGTTAAGAGTAATTAAATTAAAATATTATTTATGAGAGACGCTCTCCCTTCGTAAATGCGTCTCAAGGAAATAATATTTTAATGAGTCCAGAGTTAAGAGTTGAGAGTTGAGAGTTGAGAGTTAAAATATAACTCTAGACTCTAGACTCTAGACTCTAGACTCTAGACTCTGGACTCTAGACTCTGGACTCTAGACTAAAAACGAGCCATTGAAAACTTCAATGACTCGTTTATGCATATAACAAAGATGCTCTTAGAATCTGCTTACTCCTGCAGGGATAGCAGCTCTGATAGCTCCGTCTGGATCGTAAAGAACTTTGCTCTCTTTGTCTAACCAAAGAACTTCACCACCTTCTGGAGTATATTTAGGCCATTGTGGAAGTGCACCGCAGTTAGGGTCACCAGTCTCCATGAATGCTTTCAATGATTTACCCATCTTAGCAGCGATAGCTCTTGGCTCTGGACCACCACCAGTGTGTGAATACATCATATCTGTATTCTGATACCAGAAAGCGATATCCATTGTGTGGAATGCGCGAAGACGACCATTGAATACTGGAGGATTGTAAGCGAACCACATAGTGTAAACGTCACCACCTTGAGCAACTTTTGCATTGGCAGAGTTAACAACACCACTTCTGAAGTTCCAAGAAAGCATATCCAACCATTCGATAGGTTTCATCTCAGGGAATGCCTTTTCACATTCAGCAATAACAGCAGCTGCGCCCTCTTGACCATAAGATTTAGCCAAGTATTCAATTGCACCCTCTTTTGTTACATCTTCCATAGCAGGATCGTTCATACTGATAGAACGTTCAGCTACAGTGCTGCTGAAGATAACTGGGATATCTTTTGCATGTCCGTCTGGTTGAAAGTAACCGTCCTTAGGAAGGATAACGCCATCAGCAACTGGTTGGAAGCCGGCACGCATACCGGTCTCTCTACCGAATGATCTTGAGCAGTTGTTAGCAAGAGTCAGATAATCTTGCCAAGGCATCTCTTGAAGTTTATCAACTGATTTGGCATCAAGACCTGCAGCCTTAACAATATATTCACCTAGTGCGCTTGAAGCAGTTTGGTCTGCACCTGAAGTTGCATTACCTGATAGAGCTACAGCCTTATGAACTAGACCGCGAGCACTCTCCATAGCAAGTACTGTACAAACTTTAGCTCCACCACCTGACTGACCCATGATTGTTACATTGTTAGGGTCACCACCGAAGTTGGCAATATTGTCATGAACCCATTGTAGTGCGAATACAAGGTCCATTACACCTACGTTACCTGATGCAGCATATTTCTCGCCGAAAGCAGAAAGATCTGTGAAACCCATAGGGCCTAGACGGTGGTTAACTGATACGAATACTGCATTTTCTTCACGAGCGAAGTTCTCACCATGATACTCATCATGCTCGATACTGTTGCCTGAAGTGAATCCACCACCATGGAACCATACCATTACAGGACGTTTCTCACTGTCAAGATTAGGAGTCCAAACGTTAAGATTCAAGCAATCTTCACTGATATCATAATAGTTCCAGTGATCAAGGAATGTGCTGACATTGTTTGGCCAAGCGAATGCTGGCTGTGGAGCTGAAGCTCCCCAGAATAGTGCTGGTTTGATGCCATCCCATTTCTCAGGAGCTACTGGTGGCATAAATCTGTTTTCACCACCTGTAGGAGCACCATAAGGAACACCTAGGAAGGTGTAGATACCCTTAAAAATAAAGCCCTGGATCTGACCATATTCAGTCTGGGCAATTGCGATTCCATCACCGATTTGAATTAGATCTTTGTCTGACCAATCGTTACTGTTGTTGCAGTTGCAAGAGGCAAGAAGACCTACAAATGCCAATGAAATAAAAATAGCTTTAAGTTTCATAGATTTGTAAAGTGTTAATTATTAAGTATTTGAAGTGAATAATTATCAAATATGTCCCCGATTCAAGTGAACA
>DCGV01000109.1 GCA_002314725.1 Bacteroidales bacterium UBA1769 | reverse complement strand
GGTTCCCTTTGCGCGCTATATTCAGATTATACCACCTCAGCAGCACTGCAGCCGTCCTATGACTATAATTATCTGTGCCGCGGTCAGCTATACCGCCGTCTTGGTAAGGATGATCTTGCCATCAAAGACTTCAATGAAGTATTGAAACTTGATACGGTTCCGTCCGAACATGGTAATGCCAGACAATATGCATTGTTCTATCTCGGTTACACTATCAAGTCGATAGAATGGATGAACAGAATCCTAACATGCGACAGTCTTGATGACAAGAGTGGCAACCTGTATGATGCTGCCTGTCTTTATTCCCTGATGGGAGATACAAAGCAATCACTCGAATATATGAGGCAATGTCTCGATCTTGGATGGAGTCGATTTACACATGCCCGCAAAGACGATGACCTGAAGAATCTGCGAGAGTTGCCTGAGTTCGAAGAAATGCTCCAGAAGTATGAGAATGAGAGACAGACAAAGAAAGAGACTGAATCCGGGTCTCAAGGCAATCTGGTTGAAAAGGAAGCAGAAATCCCATTCGCGAAGGAAGGTGGCATCTGCAAAGTGAGATGCACTATCAATGACCTGCCTCTTTACTTTGTCTTTGACACTGGAGCATCAGATGTTTCGATCTCAAGTGTGGAAGCTAATTTCATGCTCAAGAACAATTATCTGTCCAAGTCAGACATGACAGGCAAGGGCTATTACGTCAATGCCAATGGCGACATCTCAGAGGGTACATTGATTACATTGAAGGAAGTCAACTTTGGAGGACTTACCTTGAAGAACATCAAAGCGTCAGTAGTAAAAAATCAGAAAGCGCCACTGCTTCTTGGCCAATCTGTCCTATCCAGATTGGGCAAGATAGAGATTGACAACAACCAGAAGGTAATTCGAGTCAAATATAAAGAAAATATTAAATCAACTATGTGGTACGACGAAGACTACGATGACGATTTCGATCGTCAGACTTATGACAACTACAACGGCTCCTACGCTCAGGATGTCGAAGGTTGGAGTGACCAGGACATTGATGACGTCCTGGACGGTGATCCAGATGCCTATTGGAACATAGATTAGGTTCCAGTTAATCAAATCTTTCAATTGCAAGGGCAGACTACTGCCCTTGCATAACAAATTCACGACATGGAAACAATAGTTTTAGTTACAGTTGTTGCTCTCGGTGTATGTATTTACCAATACCTCCAAGGCAGATCAAATAAGGATTCAGATTTGACCAGCCAAGGCGAAGACAATAACCTGAATGTATCAACAGCCACCGAACCTGATTCTTCTGAAGCTCCGGATTACAGCAGTTATACGGAGAACTACAACTTCAGAAGAGCTATGGAGCTCATCAATCAGCAAGAAGAAAGAGAGGCATTTGAATATTTGAAGAAAGCCATCGATGATGATGAGAACAATGGCTACGCACATGCCTGGATAGGCAGATTATATTTCGATTGTGGCAATAACAGCATGGCTCTGAAGGCCATCAATAACGCGATCACAATGTTGCCCGGAATCAATCATGAACCCTTCTACACCCTGAGATCGAGGATTCATAGACAGCTAGGTAATACAGAATCCTGGAAGAACGATGCTGAAAAGGCTTCAGAAATTGACGCTACTGCCACCGAACCTCTGGAAGAACTATCCAATTACTATTTTGAGAAGCAGATGTATGATGAGTCTGACTCACAGATGGACAAGTTCATCGAGATAGAGCCACACAACCCCTACGGCTATATGGTCAAAGGTCGGAATCAGATGATGAGAGGCAAGCTGGATGATGCCTTCTCGTTGTATGAATATGCCAACAAACTGGACAAATGCTATGGTCCGGCATACTCTTTCATGGCAGACGTCCGCTTGCAGCAGGGCAGACTGTCGGAATCTGTAGAGTATGAGATACAGGCCCTGGGAATCATGATCAAGAACAGGGGAGATGACCAGAAAGCTATCTATGTCAGGAATATGCTTGCACAAAAAGCATATCCTCTCTTCTGCCTGAAGCTTAAAGCACAGATTGAAAAAGCAGAAGACAAAGAGCCATGGTATGGCATGTTGGGATGCGTCCACACCGCAGCATGTCATTATGTGGAGGGCGCAGCCTGTTATCACGAAACCTACAAGCTCTGTCATTCTGCAGCAGACCTCAGCTTTGAAGCATATTGCTGGCAGAAGTTCGGAGACTATAACAAAACAGCGGATCTTCTGGAACAGGCAGTGGCATTAGATCCGGAAAATACGGATTATCGTGAGAAGCTCATGTTGGCCAAAGCGGAAATGGGTCTTTTTGAGGAAGCTCTTGCTATTGGCGAATATATCATCCAGAAGGAGCCGGACAATATTGTGGCCCATTACAATTGTGGCAGAATGAAACAGATGTTGGGTCAATACTCATCTGCCATCAAAGACTTCGATACCGTTCTTGTATTGTCCGAAGACAAAAATGCCTATGCACTGCTTTACCGAGGAGTCGCCAAAGCTTCGATGGGAGATATAAATGGGGCTAAAGATGACTTCCAAAAAATAACTAACGATCCGCACATGGATGGGTATCTTGAATTCAACTGTCTTGCCAGAGTGCTTCTTGATCAGTACGAGACTTCAGGAAAATCAATTGACATAACAGGAACGGACGCTTTCAAGGAACTGAACGAATATGTAGGAACTCTGCTTAATACAGCCAGTGATGATGCAGAAACCAAAGCACTTGCAATAGATGCATTGGTATCAAGACTCAGCGTTTGCGCAAGAACTGGGCATATTGATCAGGCTCTTTACGACATGAAAAATATACTACTCCTGGGAGGAAGACGATTCTACAACTACAGGCACAGTTTCGAGTACGAGCCATTGCGGGAGCTGCCTGAATTTGAAGCCATGTTATGCGAGTATGAAACAATGATGCAGAAGCAGATTGCAGAGCTTTCTTCTGATATGGAAACAGACTCTAAAGAAGAAAAAATAACCAGATTGGAGCATTATTCTATTCCATTCACAAAGGAAGGCAGCCTGTGTAAAGTGCCGTGTGAAATCAACTCACTCCCTTTGCATTTTCTGTTCGACACAGGAGCATCAGAAGTTTCCATGTCTAGTGTAGAGGCAACTTTTATGCTGAAACATGGTTATCTGAAACAGCAGGACATAAGCGGAAAAGAGTACTTCATGACAGCTAACGGGGAAATCTCGGAAGGAACTGTAGTCAAACTAAGAGAAGTCAATTTCGGTGGTGTTAAACTCAATAACGTAAGGGCCTCTATTGTCAAGAACCAGAAAGCTCCGTTATTATTGGGACAGACCGTTCTGGGCCATCTTGGCAAGATTGAAATTGATAACGACACAAATACAATCAATGTTACAAGATAACATGGATCTTTCGGCAGCAGGATGGTACATTATTGAACTATTCTGCTGTCGGGAGGATATTATATGTAAATTATGGACAGAGAAACCATGACAGCCGTAATTTCGCAAAAAGAAAGAATTAAAGGGTGTGTCTTCGGCCAGGCCATAGGCGATGCATTAGGACTCGGGACAGAGTTCATGAGTGAACGGGAAGTGAGAACCTATTATCCTCATGGCCTCAAGTACTATCAGCAGATTATACAAGACGCTCACAGAAGTCGTTGGGCCAAAGGCTCATGGACAGACGATACGGATATGATGCTTTGCATTGCGGACGCGATTGTCGAAGACAGAGGAACTGTCGATTACAACCATGTCGCCCGTAATTTTAAGCAATGGTTCAACCATAAACCTATGGGGATAGGCAGAAACACATTCAAAGTTCTTAGCTTATCCGATTATCTGGCAGATCCTATGATGGCTTCTTCTCTGGTCTGGCAGTCAGGTCGCTGCCAGTCTGCCGCTAACGGCGCACTGATGAGGACTTCTATTATCGGCATACTGGGTGATCCGCAAAAAGATGCAGAGAATATATGCAGACTGACACATGCAGATCCCAGGTGCGTAGGATCCTGTGTTATTGTTTCATCGATCATTCATGGACTTGTTCATGGCAACGGGAAGATTCCTGACATTGAAGAAATCTGTCTTCTGGGAGATAGCTTCAGTCCGGAAATCAGAAACAGTCTGTATTTTGAGACCAGACAATCATCAGAGCCTAGTTTCAAATATGATCTCAGACAGCTGAATCTGTCCGGCAAAGAGGACATGGGATATACTTTGAAAGCATTATCCGCTTCAATCTGGGCACTGTATCATGCCAAATCATTTGAAGAAGGCCTTTGGGAGATAGTCAATGCGGGAGGCGATGCCGACACTAATGCAGCAATAGCCGGTAGTATCCTGGGTGCTAAATTCGGGTTTAACAGCATTCCGACCCAATACGTCGATGGACTTACAGGGAGATCGAGGCTTGAGACTTTGTACAACAACATTTTAAATATATTATAATGAAGAACTATCTCTTGAGTGCTGCAATAGGTGATATTGCAGGAAGTGCCTATGAAGGGCATTCTCGCCGAGTCAAAGATTACAGCAAAGTGAAGATGTTTTCATCCAGGGCGCATTTTACTGACGATACTGTTTGTACATTTGCCTGCGCCGAGGCTTTCTTGAAAGGGTTGGACATGTCTGCCAACCTTTGGATGTGTGCCAACCAGCATCGTCATGTCGGCTTCGGTTCCCGCTTTAGGCTGTGGATGGAAGATCATTATCACCTACCCTATTCAAGTTTTGGCAATGGTTACGTAAATCAAAATGCTTTGTAAACAATCCATTGCATTTGTTTGATACACAATGGATTGTTTGTCGATGAATTTACATAATATTATGTTTTCCCAATCCTTTAAGCCATTCTAAGACGGTACTATTGTTCTCCCACAATGGCTGTTCTCGGTCAACAAGATCATTACTATGTTCCTCTATAGCCTTTCTTTTTCTTGCGGTCGATGCCTTGGCATAAATTTCAGTAGTTTGCACACTTGAATGCCCAAGCAGATCTCTAACAATAATCAATTCTGTTCCTTCTTCCATTAATGCCATTGCAGTAGAATGTCTTATCTTGTGCGGACTAAAATTGGCCGGGATAAGTTGTGGATATTGTTCACGAGCCTTGTCAACATAAATTTTTAGACGTTGGTTTATTCCCTGTCTTGTAAATTGCTCTTTAGAGTGATTTGTAAAAATACAATTGCACAAGTTTTGAGGAAGTAGGCATTTATTTTGGTTAAGATAGTGTTCAAATATTGGAGCGAATTGCTTTACAATAGCCACATACCTCACTTTGCCACCTTTGCCATGTATCGTTATTGACTTCGGCGTTGACATAGAAACATCCTGCCCTCGTATATTGATAAGTTCACTTACTCTGATTCCAGTAGAATACATTAACGTAAACATTGTATAGTCACGAAGTCCCGTATTTGTTCCTCTGTCTATCTGTTGCAAGATATACTTCATGCCTTCATGTGTAGTATAAGACACTTCACAAGATTCTTTCTTTTTTGACTTGATTTTTAGAATCTGCGCGGCTTCCTGTAGGTACTCTGGGTATTCATATTTGACATATGAGGCAAAACCCTTAAATGCAGCCAATCGAATATTTCTTGTTGAAATCGAAACATGCAAACATTGTTCAATCCACAAAAGGTAATCGATGACGTTATTATAGTTAACAGCTTTCATTGTAATGTTCTCCGGCTTTACCTTCTTGACTTTATCCATATACTCGATAAATTGCATGAAAGCATATCTATAAGTATCGATGGTTTGAGAAGAGCACCCTCTGTCATCGGTCAAGTATCGGGTAAAATATTTGGATATTATCTTTGCGAAATCTTTCATATTAAAAATCTGAGAATACAGAATCTAAATTTTTACCAAATTTTTCTTCAATATACGGATACATATTTGTAGTCATGCGCAGATAATGTTCCGTTGCCGCAATAGAGTCATGGCCGAGATAAGCAGACATGACAGGCAAAGAAACATACATATCTATACCTTTATCTATCAATGCCTTAAAAGAGTTGACAGCAAACGTATGTCTGAAGTCATGTAACCTAGGACCTGATCCTCCTCCAATAATTGGTATCTTGGCCATTTGAAGGAATCTTCTATGAAGCACTTGAATGGATTCCTTTTTGAAGGGAGTACCTTGGTAAGTGGTAAATATATATCCGTCCTCTGGTAAAGAATAAAACGTTTTTTCAGCATATTCTTTTATCAAAGATGTAAGGGACTCGGACAGGACAATGTATCGTTCCTTATTTTTCTTTGTTGTCGTAGATCTTAATCTGATAATCCCATTTTCTAAATCTACATCTTTTTTGCGGATCAAACACGTTTCTGTTACACGAGTTCCACAGCAATAGAGCAATCTAAAAAAGACTGGAAGTTGAACTACATTTTTCTGACACCTTTTGGGAATGAAAGTGTCTACAGCATGAAAATAGCGTACTATTTCTTCTTCCGTATATATATGAGGTGCAAACTTGGTCTTTACGAAGCGAATATCACGAAATTGGGTCACTTTATACCCCTTGATGAAAAGATACTCAAAGAAATGTTTCGTCAAATTGATCCGTTCGTATCTCGTCTTTGAGGATTCGTTGCCTAATTGAGCCTTCCATCTTTCTGCATGTTCTTTTGTAAACACAATATCGGTAATGCACTCTTCGTTTATAAAACGATCTAATTTTTTATACGTAGAGCATTCTCCAATAATACCCTTAATGCCACAGTCTTTTCGGTATTTTACATACTCATCTAGCAAATCGGCAAATATAGAGCTAAACATTGTACTCATTTCTCGCCCTCCTTTCTGAAGTATTTTGACGTTATCGCTGGAATCTGAAGGCTGCACATACGAAGTTTCTCTATATCTATGTGTATATACACCTGAGTTGTCTCACTAGTCTTATGCCCCAGTGCATTACTTATGACGGAAAGGTTGGTCCCCTTCTTTAAGAGATTTGTGGCTAAACTATGACGAAGAGAATGAGGGCCATGCTTCTTAGCTCTCCAATCATTGATTTCTGCATCAGCAATAGCCTTTGAGACGACGTTGTAGATTAAAGAATTACTTAGCGGTAAACCCTTGAATTGGCTATCATGCCTTACAAGTATAATGTCATTGCCTGTTGGTGGGCGACCATTTTTTACGTAATCAATTATTGCGTTACCTATTGATGCTAATAAAGGAAATTGCACATGGTTATGAGTCTTCTCTTGTATAATGTCTATCCTATTATTATCCCAGTCTATATTATTGAATCTCAAATTGATTATATCTGAAGCTCTCATGCCATATTCTGAAGCCAATAGAATAGCCAAGTAGTTTCTTTTCCCATTGGGAGAACTTCTATCTACCGATGAGATAATACGCTTGACCTCTTCCATAGTATATGTCGAGGGTAATTCCATAGGCTTGCTCACATGCGGCTCTTTCTGAATTAATGTAGACAAATCAGTTTCTAGAATGCCTGTATCATGGAGATCTCTATAAAACTCACGTATATGAGTTTTATACATTTTTCTTCCATAGGGAGTCCTTCCAGAAAAGAAATCTTCAAACAAATCAGGAGTAATATCCTTGATTCTTATTTCTTTTCCTTGCAGAAAAATATCAAATTCTACTAAAACCCTTTTCCTATCTTGTAAAGAAGATAGGCTAGGTCGCTTTCTGTCAATATAGCGATCCAGATGTCCATAAATGAAATCTGCAAGCACCCGATAATTGTACTCGCGTTGTGGACCTCTTATTTCAAATTTTCCATCTTTTTCAAGGCCTACAATCATGCGAATGGCACGCAATGCATCTTTCTGATTATTGGTGAGCCCTGAAGAAAAAATGTACGATCCGATTTGTTCTGTGCAATATTGAATTGCAATGCTCTCAGAGAAATGTTTGACTTCGTTGTCATTACACCATCGACGGAATTTTTCTGCATGAGTACGATAGTGTGCAATGGAGTGCTTTGAATACCCTTTCTGTTCTAGTACTTGATAGTAGTTATCTAAAACTCTACCAATGTCTTTGTCTAAATTATCCATATACAATAAATTTAATTGAGAATTAAACCTACTGTATGAGACTTGAAATAGTCAAAAAAGATAAAATTATGTAAATATTTTCTATTGTAAACATTTATTATTTAAATACAAAAATAGAGTTGTTTACATAACAATAGGGTTTACGTAACCATTCTTACGTAAATATTCACATAGCAATGGTAGCGCAATGAGATGCAGTTCTGCCGGATGGTTGGCCAGGACAGAAGAGGAATGTGTAGAAATGGCTACAGCGACAGCCATTCCGACTCACAATCATCCGGAAGGTGTCAAGGGCGCTGTTGTAACTGCTCTGACGATCTATCATCTATATCATGGCAAGGAAAAGGATTTCATCAGAAAAGAGATACTTGCCAAATATTACCCTTATTGGGCAGACAAGACATACTCGGACATACATGACGAATATACATTTGATTCGACATGCCCCGGGTCTGTCGGCCCTGCAATTCTCAGTTTTCTTGAGTCCAAGGATTATGAAGATTGCCTTAAACTTGCTATTTCACTCGGAGGTGATGCCGACACCCTGGCCGCAATAAGTGGTCCCATGGCTTATGCCTATTACAAAGAGATTCCGGAGCCTTTGCTTTATAAAGCCTTGAAGATGCTTCCAGATTGGATGATAGAAGTGAACATCAATTTTGACCAGATTATGTCAAAAACAAACCCGATCTAATTCAAAACAGGTAGTTTGGCTTTTGCCATTTTTCTTTTTCTCAACCCTCAGTTAGGTTCGTTTATATAAAAATCGACATGCGAAGATAGGGTAAAAAATAAAGGGAAACGCTTGTGAAATGGGAAATTTCCCAAAAGAAAAAAGAGGTTTTACGCTCCCTGAACTTCCAGAAAAAAAAGGTTGGAGCTGCTTATTTTTTCCTCTATCTTTGCACTCGGAAATCGAAACGAAATCCAAAACAAACTATATGAATTTGTAAAACACTTATAACATTATTGATCATGAGACTTGAAAAATGGTTCATTTCGAATCTTGACGATTCGCAGAGAAAGATCATCACTCAGAATATTGAGGATAATCTGGTAGTTAAGGGTGCAGCAGGCAGTGGAAAGACCAACCTCGCTATCCATCGTGCACGCCTGGCCAAAGACAAAGGCACTTATGCCATTGTCATCTTTACCATTGCCTTGAAGCGCATGGTATCTTATGGCATGAAGGCACTTGGACTTGACCATGAGCGAATCGCATACGACTGGGCTTGGCAGCATCGTGGTTTTGACCTCACAGGTGACGTATATTGCGAGAAGCGCGGCGCCTTCGCATGTAACCCGGACATCTTATATCTTGTAAATGATACGGATGTTCGCAAGTTCGTCAGAACTCGAGACAAGAAGCCATCATCTTACGGAATCGATTTCGGTGATTGGGTGGCCGATCGTTTCTATCGTGCATTCGGCCGTCGCTGCAGCTGGTTTGATGAAGTTTCATATACTGGTGATCTCGATATTACCGACGAGAATCGCTTCGAGCTCATTTCAAGCGGAACGATGTACAAGCAGGCAGAACAGAAGATTGACTACCTGATTATCGACGAGGCTCAGGATTTCAATGTTGACAAATACCGTCGCGAGATTATGCCACGTGCAGGTAAAAGCTTATCGCTGTTCGGAGACTCAGCCCAGCAGATGAATGCTTTTGGCAGCGATATGGAGGCCATATCCTTCTCTCTCGGATACGATACAATGTCACTTGACTATAACTATCGCCTTCCAAAAGCAATAGCTAAAGTGGCTGAGAAGATTTCAGACAAGGCTGTTGACCTCATGAGCAACAACAGAAAGGATGGAGGGAACAGTGATTACCCCAACTATCCCAAACCTGTTGTCACCAAGCATTCTTCAGAGGACAAGGAGCTGGAGGAAATCGTGACCAGAATACAGATGGAGGATCTCGATGATGTAGCCATTCTTGTTCCGGACGAAGCGGCAGTCATCAGAGTCAACAAGTATCTGTCTGAAAGAGGCATCCAGACCCAGGTACACTATCGTACGGGAAATGTGGTTCCATTCAGAACTATTGACACACTGGATTTCTCGAACAATGATCTTCCCTGCATTTTGACTTACTACGCTGCCAAAGGTTCTGAATTCGACAATGTGTTTGTCCCATTCGCCAGTTCGGCAAACACCTCAACTCGAAATGCCTTCTACGTTGCATGTACACGTTCATCTCGAAACCTGTACATCTCCTTTTCAGGCAAGCGCACTTCATTCATGTCAAAGGTTGACCCTAATGACATTGTTGAGATAGATAAGACCGTCGCTGATTCTACTAATCTCGACGATATTTTTGGAACTACTAAAAGTGCCTGTTAATTATGATCTACTATATCAATGTAACATCCTGGAATCTGCTTGAGTCTTTTGTAACTGAAAGCATTTCTCCACATTTCTTCTATTTGGAACGTTCTTTCGGTAACAATCTCAGCAGATTTCTCGATTCGAACCACGAATTGTCGAACTTCCTGGTAGTCTCAACCCGAGAGACCAAGAGTGACTATTCAATCCAGGTGGACAGCAGCCTGATCGATGAAGAGTTCTTGTCTCCAGTAAAGAGCCATTCAACGCTGTTTACGTACTCAAAGACCATCTATTACAAGAAAGGACTGGTTGCCTTTCGATTCGCAACGGAAGAATTGATGAGTTCTTTGATTGCAGAGGCTCATATTCTCCTTGATGTCAAGTGTGTCGACAAGTATGCAGATTGTTTCTATGTCAGCAGCAAGGGATTCAAATCTGTAGAAGTAGCTTCAAAGCTTGCGAATCATGACGGGTTCTCATTTGAGCTTCAGGAGAGCGTCATAAAAGACAACCTGTTCAACACCCTCAAGGGAGCCATCCTCAGTTATGCCAGAGGAGTGCTTACTACCTCGAATTCGGACGAACAGAAGCTGAAGTCGCAACTCCTTTCTCTGAAAAACATGTTTGCCGGATTGAACACCACAATCATGATCAGTGGAGATAAAGTAAAAGACGTTGAGTCCATTTCAGTTCAGATCCAGGAGGCGAAGGCTATATACAATAGAATGAGAGGCGTAAAGACCAACCAGTTCGATATTATCTCTCAGCAATTCGCTGAAATCGTTCGCCTTGCCGAAGAACGAGCCAAGACTCTTGCCCAGTTTAAGGGTTCCAATCTTTCCGTCAAAGAAAACCAGCTCAAAGAGGAGAAGAAGAAAATTGAGGAAGAGGTTTTCCAGATGGAGGTCGATTGCAATATTGCAGGTCTCCGTTCAGAATTGCAGGCTATCAAGGATCAGGAGCGTCTGAATGGCAAACGTCTTGGCAAAGACAGAGTGTATTTCAAAAAAGGATCAGCCGAATACGAACGCAAATCCTGGTTGAAAAAAGAGATCAGTCAGTTCGAGGAAACTCATAGCGAGTACCAGTCCCTGATATTCCGTATCAAGGAGATCGATATGAGAATTGCAGAACTGAACAGCGGCAATACCCAATACGACAATGTCATAATTGGTATATTTACCCGCATCAGCGATATAATGAATGACCTGATCAAGAAAGTAAATGACACCGAAGTTCTCAACAATGTTGATCTGAGCAATATAGTCATCACCGCAGATGGAAACATCAGTGTCAAGGTGGATGGAGCAAGTGCCGCAGAAGTTGACTACCTGAATATTGCCTTGCAGTACCTGGTTGCCAATCCTCCTAAAGATCAGATTTCCGATGCTCTTATCCTCAATCTGATTGTTGAGACGGCAAAGATCTTCAAGGATTATCCATCAGCTACAACGGAGGAGGGCATGGCAATCATGAAGTGTCTCCGAGAGTTCTGGTGCTATAAGAACCAACGCTGTTCCGTTTTCAGCATTCCTGAGAATCTTCCCGTTTTCCAATCCATCATAGCTTTCTATGTAAAACCTTTTGGATTTGAACAGATGGAACGATATATCCTGCACAAGAAATATACGCAGAAAGCTTTTGGCTTTATGCTCTGGGGTGCTTGTCTTGGCTTTGCTTCATTGCCTAAGACCTTCACTAACGTTATCTACCAGGATGATGATATTTCCATCCAGATCGACGAATATCTCCAGAAGACAAATTCCATCATCAGACAATAACAAGAGTCGCTCCTACCGAGAACCAAGTCTTTATCTTAATTGATCATCAGTAAAAACTATATTCAAATAAACATCAAAAAGGATGAACACCAAAACAATCATGGCGGCACCGCCAAAAGCCTATGATCAGGCAACCGGAGACCTCCTGAACAGAATGTACCTTAGCAATGTCAAGGACCGTCTTCGCCAACTCAACCAGCCCAGTGTCAATGACATGCGCCGTTGGGTATGGGAACTTATCCAGAATGCGAAGGACAGCATTGCCAATAATCCCAATCGTGACACGGTAGATGTTATGATTGAAGTTACTGATGAGCATGTCGTATTCAAGCATAATGGAGACCCATTCACACCCAAAGCTCAGCTGGGACTTCTTTACAAGTACAGCCAGGACAAGGACAATACCCAGAGTACTGGCCGTTTTGGCACCGGTTTTCTTACCACACACTGCCTCTCCAAGATTGTTTCAATCGAAGGAGACATGTTTAAGGACGACACCTGCCAGGAGGCTTGCGGTTTCAGCGTCACCATGTATCGTGATGGTTTGCTGGATCGCGAACTTCTTGATGGCATCAAGCGCATGAACCAAAGTCTCAAGTTCTATGAGGAGACCTATGGATGGACTACCTATACCTATGAGATCAAGACCGATTCCGGTAAGGAGGCGGCCAGACTGGGTATCCAGAACTTCTATGACAACATCGCCCAGACCATGCTGTTCTGTCCTCAGCTCAACACGGTCAGACTGAACGATCATGGGAATGTTGTCTATATAGAGCGTCATCCTGTGGAAATGCTTGCAGAAGGCGTAGAGAAGGCTTCGTTCTCTATTCATCGTCCCGATTCCGTAACTGTCCGCAGTTTCGTTTATGTATCCTCTTGCAATCATAGCGACCAGCTTACAGAGCGCTACAAGGCTTCTCGCGACATTCGTCTCACCATGGCAGTGGAGGTTGACTCTGATAACAATATAGTTTCCGGTAACGAGAGCACGACCCATCTTTATTGTGCTCTGCCTCTCGTTGGAACTGAGGAACAGATCCACGAGCCTGTATTCATCAACTGCCTGGACTTTGAACCCGATTCAGAACGTCAACGCCTTGTCCTTGTTGGCAACGAGACTACCGAGCATACAGTAATTGACGAACTCACAGAGGAAAGCTATACTGAAACTGTAATTTCCGAGTGCGGTATCAATCGACTGGTTTATGGAGATATTACCATTCTGTTCGACAAGCTCGTCTCGTTCCTTTCAGAAACTGAGTACGGTAATCTCTATTACCTTGCAGACGGACTCAAGAGCGTGAAGAAGTTCAAGGATCTTGATGACGAATGGTATT
The DNA here is from genome assembly GCA_002314725.1 of Bacteroidales bacterium UBA1769. Lineage (GTDB taxonomy): Bacteria > Bacteroidota > Bacteroidia > Bacteroidales > UBA932 > Cacconaster. Next base: position 11,934 of record DCGV01000109.1, on the reverse strand, counting down.
TCGAGCAAGTTACCAAGAAATACCGTTCAACACTTGAATCATATCCTATTGTCAAGATTTTCAATTCAAGCGGCCTCAAGAAGATCGAAGAAGTCATCTTTGTCAAAGAAGCGAAGGAATCCAAGGATGAAACCGAAGGTGCACTTTATTCACTTTTGAAATCCGTTTATCCAGACAAGCTCATTGATGCTGCCAGTCAGAAGGAATGGAGCACACGTGCCTGGAAAGGGTTGACGATCTGGACTATCAAGGAACTGTGTGAGGATGTATCATCATTCGGCAACTGGGGCAAACTGGTTCTTTCGGGTGAGGCACTCAAAAAATGGTACAACGGTTTCCTGACCCTGGCCAAAGAGGATGATGCACAGAACCTGGTTGATTATGCGTTGATTCCTAACATGTATGGAGATCTCAAATCCTTTGACGAAGAAAATTTTCTAATGAATCGTGGCGTGTCAGAGGTTGTCCTGGATATTGTCAGCCAGCTTGGCTATGACCTTCGGGAACATCTCCTGCATGAGGACATCACTGCAATTGAACTTCCTCACGAGTGCAATTCCACCAAGTATTCCGCTTTGATGAACCGACTTGTCAAGGACATCCTTGAGAATCGAGAAATTAGTGATGACGTCAAATTTCATAAAGTCGCACCCCTGTTCTGCGTATTCCAGACTGAGAATGTATGGGATGCCGGCTTTGACAGCTTGCGCCATAGTATCTGGCACATGTTGAATGGGCTTCATGCGGAGTTGTTCAATCCAGGCACTATTCTTCAAGAAAACCATATTCTGAAGACAGCCTGGGAATCGGCAGACACTTGGATTATCCAGGTAATTATGGGGGAACTTGAGGCATACGGCCACGTCAAAGCCCTACCGAACAATCTCGGTACGACATGGCTTAACACAACCCTGAAGAGTCTCGCCAATCTCGTATCACTGTCATTTGACAAATATGAGATTGTTCCAGACCAGAATGGCAAGTTCCACAAACGTCCGGAACTTGATATTGACCTGAATGTCCCTTCTGTTTTGAAGCACGAAATCTTCAAAGAGATTGGTGTTGACCTGAAATCGGAGCTCTTGCATAGCGACATTGACGGACACTTAATCGGTATAACACGAGGCATCAATGCGGATTCTGCAGCTACCACTATTGACACCTGTCTTAAGAAACATCCTTGTGACAATGTAGCATTGTTCATTCTCAGCATTATGCCAATGAACCAGAACTCTGGTCTCTATCGCCAACAATACCTTATCTGGGATCTTGCAAAGCTGCATTTCCCGACAGAATGTTCTGGCAATGATTCCCATGCACAGATCAACCTCTCAGCAGAAACCCTTTGGGTAACGGCCAGTGAACTGATTCGAGACAATATCATCAATGTCATCGAAGAAGCCGGAAATCTTGAGGATTACAACAAGCGAATGGATGGCAATATGGCAGCCTCGATTGCGGCCTTGAACAAGTTATATTCATACTTGATCCAGGTGAATCTCACGTACAAAGAGCTCTCTATTGTTCCCAATCAGAATGGGAAGTTCAAAAAGTTGTCTTCCCTGATGTCGGATAATGGTTCAATTCTGGAAGATGCCAAGAATGCAAGCGAGCTCATTCTTGGAGAGGATGAGCATTTCAAGAACGTTCTGGCGAACACTGAAATTGTTCCCACTCCTGACAAGGTTTACGATATAGAAAGTGCTTATGGCAAGCTCGACAAAAAGGTAATGGAGGGTTATCCGGAACAGGCTTCTTCTCCTGAGGACAATTATAAGAATGGTGTATCAATCATTGTTGAGGATCTCCATCATCATTATTCGGATGCTGAGTTCAAGCATCTGTTCCCACTGATGGAAGCCAAGTACAGTGACGTTGTCCTGAATATCGTATGGACGGCCGATGACCGTCAGAAAGTTCAAAAAATCAAAAAGCGTTTCGAAAAACTGAGTCCTGATACCCAGGAGAAGTTTCTTGACAAGGGAGCTGATGTCATTGCAGAGATGGAGTTGCAAGCACAGAAACTGCAAGCAGAGAATGATTACCTGCGTCGCAAATTGGCAGGCATGACCAATAGTGATGTACTTGAAATCGGTACTGAAGCCGATTGCAGTCTGTCGCAAGAAGAAATGATTGCCGCCAACCTCGAAGCTCAGCAGGCCGTCAAGGGATGTCTTACCAAGCAAGGTTTTGTCTATACACAGGATAACTGCGACAACTATTATTCCACCATCGATGGCGTAATGAAAGACGGAATTGAGTATCCGCTAGTCGTCAAGAGCCACAAGTGCTCGGATGCATCCTTCCTGTTAAGTGCCAACCAATGGATGCAGCTTATCAAGCCGAACAGCATGTTGGCAGTTCACACGGGAGGAGGAAATGTATGCTGCCTTAAATTGCAGGATCTGCTCCAGTCCCAGGACAAGCTTTCATTCAGTTTCAATATCGGAAATCTGGACAAAGCACACAGAATCGGCGATTTTGCCCGTCTCTTGCATTACTTCACCAATGTGCAGTTCAATTTCGGACATCTTATTCCCAAGCAGTATACACAGGTTGATGCCTTGACCGACCTGTGTTTTGAGACCCGGGATCACAGCGAGGCACCAGCTGTAGGCACAGAAGACCTGCTTTAATCTACAGTGTATGCAATACAGCAGAAAAATTCACTGGCAATTCCTCGAAGAAGAATTGACAGCACAGACAGAGGCTTTCAACCGTAAGGTTGGAACCTCTGCCTCTTATCTTCTACATGAAACCGGCGAACTGTTTGTAGCGATGTTTCTTTCCATCAAGGAAAACGGCGAGATGATTCTTATGATGTCCAACGACAGACCGCTGCCTCGCAAGGGAGAATATCTCTATTGTATTTCCTTGCCTCGGAAATTCTCGGATTTCAGGTCTTGGGGAGAAATGACGTACGGAGACCTGATACGGAATAAAACAGACTATACTGAAGTCGTTTGTATATGGCAATCCCCCAGTGACAACCCGAAATACAGTCTGGTCGGATTCCGAGGCTTGAGTATGGAGTTTGCCCAGTATATAATGGAATTTCCCAAAGCAATCCTTGTATTGGGACCCAACAAGCCACCTTTCGAATATGTAGCCAATCTGCAGGAAGTCGTCAAGAACGCTGGCAATGCCAACATATCATCTATACTTGATAATGATTATATGGTATCGAATTGGGAGCCGGTTCTGCTGGATCAGTCCAAAAACATCCCAGGCTTCCTTCTCACTCAGCTTAATCTTTCCGACAATGTAATCCTGCAAGGCCCTCCCGGAACTGGCAAGACCTATCTTATTGCAGAAATTTGCAGGACACTGGCAGAACAAGGCAAGACTGTGCTAGTTACGGCTATGACAAACAGGGCGCTGATGGAGATAGCATTGAAACCGTCCATGAAAGGTCTTCTGTCAGAACACAGGGTTTTCAAAACAAATCTTACGACAGACGAAGCCCAGGAGTGCAAAGATCTGCAATCCGAAAAATCGCTGACTCCCAAACCCGGCTGCATAGAGCTCGGAACTTTTTTCATTACGAGCAGTCTGGCCAAAGACGTCAACAGTACTCCTCCTTTTGATTATGTTGTTATGGACGAAGCCAGTCAGGCTTTATTAGGTATGTTTGCCGTATCAAAAGCTCTAGGCAGGAAAAGTCTTTGGATTGGAGACATCCATCAGTTGTCATCTGTAACCGCAATCAATGAAGACAGAATCAGGCGGCGAAAATACTCCGGGCTGGTTTATGGACTTCAAACGATTGTCGAATCTTCCTCCTTCCCTATCTATCAGCTTCTTGAAACGAGAAGGTTGTCACCGCGAGCTGCTGGATACACATCGATATTCTACAATGGCAATTTGAAATCTTCAGCAACACAATTCATTCCTCTTCCTGGCTTTGACCTAAAAGAAGGGCCTTGTCTAGTAAAGACAGACATGAAAGTTGGTGATATAACTCCTTCTTCCGGGATAGCATTGGCTAAGTCCATCGTTTTGAAGATTCTTGAGAACAAAGGATTGAAAATTGCAGTGTTAACCTGTATGGTCAAGACTTCCAAAGCCTTGCAGAAAGCGATATTCGGATCAATCAGAATGGGTCACTCAGATATTACGATTGAAACAGTTGCAAGAATTCAGGGATTAACTGCAGATGTCACAATATTCGTAATTCCGAATGCATCAATGAACAGAAGCCTTGAGGCCCGATTATTCAATGTTGCGACAAGCAGAGCTGTAAGACATACCTTTGTCATTGCTGATAAAGATATTATCCAATACCCTCTAATGGATTCCAGAGTAAAAAAATACCTTGAGGAATTGGATAAAGAACAAAGCTGTTATATACCATATAACGAGAGAACCTGCACAGATTCGATAGAGTCGCCGAATAAAAATTTAATAGAACTAGTATAATGTAAAAGAATTATTCTTATCATTTCTTCAAAACAAGACTATCAATAGAGATAAATCTTTATTTGGTAGTCTTGTTTTGTTTTTGATATTTGCACATATCAAAACAATTATCATTGAATAAATTAAAGTAGTATTTATATTAATTTAAGAACCATTTATTGTAATATAAGCGTTATTTAGTTATTTTTGTTTTTGAAAAATTGTTGGTATATGGAAAAACTTAACAGAATTAAAGTAGTGTTGGTCGAGCAGGGAAAGACTGGCAAATGGCTAGCCGAACAGCTGAACAAGTCCACTGTGACTGTTTCCAGCTGGTGCACGAACAACAAACAACCTGATCTCGAAACTCTGGATGCTATTGCTAAAATACTGAAAGTTGACGTAAAACAATTACTGAACGACACAGTACAGCAATCTTAAACTTTTTACACTAACTTTTTTATCGTATCATTATGAATCCCGATATGTCAGAACAAGAGGCGGTCTTTACAATCAGACAACATTCTTGCAGATTAATAATTAAGAAATGCGATATCTTCGCTCAAAAAGGACTGAAGGCAATTCATTGCCCCCGGACTTTGGAAACAGACCTAAGAATTATCTATAAGGAATCTGTTATAGGACAGTTCATGCTCAAACATGAATCAATTAAGGATTCCATAGCGTCTCAGATTAAAGCTTATACTGAAAATGTTACAAATAAGCAGCTGACGAATGGGAATTCACGATACACATTTTCACCTGGATCCGTATGTCCCATTGAAATCAACAATGAAAAGTTTTGTCTCTGCGCTTTCAATGAACAGACAAAAAAGAACCATGTCAAAGATCTGTCTATAGCAGACTATATTGCCTATTGGGAACAACTCTGGCCCAATATCAAGGAACTAAAAGCAGAAGAAGTGAGCATTGCAGTTCCTGGAGGCAGAATTGTCGATGTCGGGCCATCGGAATTCAATCTTGAGCAGAAGATTGGCGTAATAGTTCATACATTTTTCAAGTGCCTTCAGGAAGACAAGAAACCCTGCCTTAAACTGACAATCTGCCTTTGGGGAATGGAGGCTGAGTTTTTTAATTATACAGGATGGGGAAAGAGTATTCTTCCTTATCTTTGGGATATGTCATACTTGCCGATTCGCTGGCGAGTAAGCAACGAGAAGACCAAGGCTGAAGTCAATGACAAGAAAGATGACATCGATGATGGTAAAGATCCTGAATCTGAAATAAGGTTTCAGAAGCTCAAGACAGACATGATCCAAATTGCCAAAAACATTGAAGATGTGTTTGAAGATGAAATTGAGCAAAAGTCAAGTGGCGGATCATCTCAAATTATCACGATCGTAGTTAATCCTGAATTACTAAGAAACTTTGCCAATCATATGGGAGATGATTCTGATCTACGATATTATTTGTCAAAAGGCGACAAGGAACAATATGATCCAAATCATCTGTTCGAAATTTTGAGCATTTTGATTTATGAGTACAATATGTTTGGCCCTTTGAACAAACAGAATATTGTCAGAGTCTGTCTCGGCTATACCCAAACAGACCATACTGGCAGTTTTGTACAAAAATCAGATGCAATTCTCACTGATTCATGGAGAAAGCTCGGAACACGAATCAGTGCCATATCAAGGAAATTCGAAAACAGCCATAAAGAAATACAAGAACATCAATACTACTATGGCTTAATAAAGAAGGTAATTGACACTGAATACTAAACAGAAAGCCATAAAGAGGATTAAAAGGTGCGCTTTTTATGTTCTTTAGCATAAAAAGCGCACTTTTTTGAAATATTATTTTGAAGATACAAAATTTTGTAATATATTTGCGCTGCATTTTAATAAATATAAGAATAATGAATGACTTGAACTGTATTAAAGTTGTTCTTGTTCAAAAGAAGAAAACCGGCAAATGGTTGGCAGAGCAACTGCACAAAAGTCCTTGTACCGTAAGCAAATGGTGCTCCAATACAACCCAACCCGATTTACTAGTATTGAACAGAATTGCCCAATTGTTGGAAGTTGATGTCAAGGATCTTTTGAACGACACTTCTTTTGAAACACAGGAAAGTCTATATCATTAACGCAGGAACTGGCCAGTAGCCACTTCCTGCGAAGCTGTGCCTTATAACAAACTCATTAGGCCATGACAAATACACTCTGCGACATCTTTTTGTCTTCGTTACCGGGATTCAGATCGTTCCGGGAGTCACGTCCCGATCATGAGAGTCTTGGAGAATCTCTCGATATATACCGAAGATTACTGAAATCCAATCATAAGTTGAACGATGAGCTTGACAAGCAGATTAGAGGTGCTTATATCCATTATGCTACAAGCCTTCAGATTCCTTCTTGTCCTATCATTTCTGCAAAGGATACGAATGCAGAGACTGTTTCTCATATTTTAGAATTTGATTTATTGGCATCACAATCCATTTACAGTGTAAAACTGAATGAACAGATTGTTAAAGATGTTGTAAACAAATATTACGATGATTCCCATCCATATATTTGTTTTGAAATGTCACGTGTATTCCTGGCTGACAATGATATTGAGATTGGCTTGCATTTCTACTTGAGACCCATCTCTTACCTAAAATATAATAAACAAGAGTTGTGGCATGATCCTTTTGCCGTTTATGGCATGTCAATGCTTCTGAATACACTTGTCTCGAACATATCCAGAGATCATCGTGAGGATATTCATACCAAATCTCCGGAATTATATAAAACTCTTATAGAACTTACATATTTGTTTTTAACTAGAGTGATTTGCTGGCCGGAAAATAAAATGACGTCCCACGAAGGAAAGTCGAACTTGCCAGTTTCGTATTTTCATAAAAGATCCTGCTGTTTATTGCGTAAAAGTCTTCTTCACGAGTTTCCTGAAATTTTTGAAGATATAGTGCCGTCTCTTTCCACTGTTGGAACCCTGCAGGTATCGGACTATTATACCGCACATTTGTTTTCCTTCAATAATCTTGGAGACAGAGGGAAAAAAAGCGAGATGAAGAAATATGCCAAGGAGCTTTATTCTGAATTCGAAAGGGATGATATACGTCCATTCTATACTGCTGTTCAGGATGGATGGATTGACAGCGTTGAGCTGGCATATCGCTATTATTTACGTTATATCGAACATCCCATTGACATAAATGAAACGCAGTATAAGGATCTTCTCATAAGAGTTTCTGCAAATTTACGCGAGAAGCCGCTGTCTATTGATACAAAAATTGATTCCAATGCCATCATAGACTATCTGAAAGAAAACAATATATCTTATTTCTATCATTTCACCGAAGAGAAGAATCTGCCCAACATTCGTCGTTATGGTGGACTTTTGTCCCAATACCAATGTGTGATGCAAGCCATCCCTGTTCATACAGAAGCATCAAGCACCATGATTGGTCTAAGAGAAAAGGATAGCAAATTTAATCTTGAAGATTATGCAAGATTGAGTTTCTGTACTGACCATCCATTGATAGACAAACGAAGTAGCAAGGGGTGCAGTCTAGTCAGATTAAAGATAAAAACAGATATTGCATATCTTAAGGACACTCTATTTTCAGATAGAGATGCAGCATCAGAACATCATCATGGTCCTGGACTTGAAGACCTGAAAAGAGTGGATTTCAATGCAACATCTAAAGTTGTTCATTTTGACGTGGACCCGCAAGAGCTTTGTCTGAAAAACCAGGCAGAGATACTTGTACGATCAATGATACCTAAAGAATATATCATTAATCTTGACAGCCCAGATATTCTGTAGGCAATTACGATTTATTTCAGTTATCCATTTAACAATTTCATTGCCATTTATTTTAGATCGAAATGGAAAGGATATTCAAAAAAGACTTCAAGTTCAGCGTTGAATCCTACGAGGAATATCAGAATCAAGAACTTATTTCATCAGGGAATCTTGATGCTGCTATATATTGTCGTATAATCGGAGGCAAAGCCCATATTTTGATTACCGGCATGAAAGATCTAGATATAGATCGGCAATTCTCTTTCGATGTGAATCATCTTTTCAGCAGAATACTTGAGGCAGGTGGAATGGTAACTAGTTCTCGTATTCAATATGTTAGCGGATCTTTAGGAACAGATACAGAACCATACATCTGTATTTTATCTTGCAGATTCGAACAAATCGTGACAGTCAGATTCGGTTTTGCAGATTTCAATGCATCTAAAGTGTTTCCAATGGCCAAAAGAATCTACGATTTCTCTGGAGATATGGAAGAACTAGGAGGCCTTTCCGAGGAGTCTATAGAGGTATTGGAAGAAAACGGAGAGGTTTTCGAGGAGTCGAAAAACATACAGGAAGTTCAATCTACAAGCCAGAGCCCCCTCAATCTATACAATGACAAGTTTTGCGTAATGGTTGACAAAGCAGATTATAATCCTTTCAACATTGTAACAGACGAGCAGATGAATGAGGGCTATACCTGGAGCAGTATGATTGATTCTTATGAAAAAGATCTGAAGGAGATTTTATCTCCTTGCATCCAGAACGGCATGAATCTGGAATCGGTAATTTCTGCTTACATTTTCAATCATGTAGAAACGATTTTCAACAGTAAAGGATTTGTACCAAAAGTCCTGATAGATGCTATTATTAATGATGTCTATTCTGCTATCCAACGTACTCCCTATGCTGGTTTATTTAAAGACATTGAGATTATCAAATACGACGTATACTATAATTTTACCAATCGCTAAAAAAATAAAAGCAGAAGTTCGATGACTTCTGCAACTAAATCAAATCACAAAGTTGTAATTATGAAACTCAACGAAGCATTAAATACATGCCTTCGTAACATGAAGGCAAGCGAAGATTTCAATGACGATGCAACAATCTCTTCCATGCAAGAGTTGCTATGCTGTATTATTGACGATCCAACACAGGTTATCACTTATCCGGATGAAGAAAGATTGTCCATTGCATTGGCAAGCATCATGACAAGCCAGTATCCCAATGATTATGGCTACTGCAAAGATGTAAATATCAAGAATCTTGTATTTGCATGTGGTTATTATCTATTTATGCACCAGTTGGATAAAGGGACATTCTACGATAGGAACTGGCCAGCATTTCTCACACTCATTCACGTAGGTAGAAGAGTTTTAGCAAATTTTATAGTAGGAATAATTCCATATGCTACTGAATCTGTTAAATCATCATTTACCGCATATTTTGAAGAACAAAGCAGGCATTTTGAAATCTGGCGATCTTGATTTTGCAGACTCCATATAAATCATTTCAAATTATAACTTGAAAAATTTAATTCTATGTTCAACCAATATGACTGCATGAGTTATACTGAGCTCATCAATGAATCAGAAGAATACACTAGCATCGTATCCTATTTCATGTCTCGAATAAAAAATAGGTTGATTACTGTAATGACTCCCGAAGATTTCAAATCTATCAGGAACAGAGAACTGAACCATTCTTCTTTTGCGAAAATGATCAATATTGCCATAGATGAATACAATTCATATCATCAGAAAGGTGACGTATTCATTGTCTGTGCAGCTCTTGCTTTAGGGCAAATAGCAAAAGATCATGGATGGACAATAAACTATCTGCATCCGGAAGGGTTATGTCATGTTGCGAACTGTATAGCAAACTGTCGTAAACAAGAAATAAATGACAATCAAACGAGAAGCTACTCAATTGGGAAACCCGGATACAAGAATTCATTTCTTCAGGACATACGATCTACAACCAATATGATGAATTGCCCGATTGAGGAAGAATTAGAGGCTTTATGTATCATGTATGCTTGTGATATTTGCCTGTCATTCAAAGAACAGTCTGGCGGTATTCTTACACAGGATTGGATTCAGCATATTGTTTCACAAACTTGCGATGTATTTGTAGAAAACTATGATTTTGATACTTTGAAATGGAACAAATGTTTCAATGAAGCATGTCGTCTGATGGATGATCCATATAGTACCAAGATGATAGTTGAAAAATATTACGGCAGGTAAAACAGAACAAAAACTTTACGATATGGGATTTGATTATTCTCATTTTAAGTATTCTCTGGATGCAGCGTCTCTATTTTTTGCCATTAAGTCTGATAATCCTGAATTTGACTGTTGGAAATTCTTTGAGAGCACAGCAGAGAAATATAGTAATCTCCATAATCTAAACTATAGAACAAATGGTAATGATTACATATTTGTAGAAGGTTCAATAATCCGGTGTAAAAAAAATGATAAGTCGGAGTTATTGGCTGCAAACATTTCCGGATGGGATATACAAACAAATAAAACCATTCGTGATCTTATATATAAAACCAAGAAATTATTTGGTATTCCTGTATTATCCATTACAACCAGTGATGAAGACTTTGTAAATTATCCATCCAACTTCGATGTTGTTTTTATTACAGAGGATATTCATAAACAGCTATCAGTGGACTCTGGAAAACCAGAAAATGATTTTTCGAGTTTATATGTATCTATAGACAAAATTATTGATATTATTCAAGCCCGAGAAGGATCATCCTTTATTGACAGGATAGAAATTATGGATGAAAACCACAAAAAATTGTTTTTCAACCACAAACGAAGCAGCCAAAAAGAAGGAGTTATATACATTGATATTATAGATCTAGAGGCAGACAAAGATGATCCATTAATAATATGGATCACCATGGTTGGTGAAAATATCGATATCCTCACAACTGGATGGATAAGCAATATATTTGATATGGAGATGGTATTCATCGATTCCTTTTATACACAAGATGGAGTTAATTGCTTCAAATTCAAATACAACAACCCAGCTATCAGAGCGAAAAAAATTGCACCTATGTGGGAAAAGATTTCTCAAAATCCGCTCTTGGCGAACTATTTATTGAATAATCTATTATCTCATAATTAAAATGGAAAACTATTCTATATTGAAGAAAAATGGCATTGACATGGCCGAAGAAAGAGGTCTGTTCAAGCATGGAGTCTCTATATACAATCTAGGAGTCAATCTAAGATCACGATATATATCCGAGAATATCATTCGAAGGACTTGGGACTATCACCAAAAACATGGAACCAATATCACAGATGGACAAGAGACAAGACTCATTTTCCAAAACTGTGCATATGCAGGAATGTGCTGTGCGCAAGAACCATCTTGTGATCCTGATCTTTTGCTCAACATCTTCGAGAACAATTATGGCATCAACAGAATTCAGGAATATGTCGAAAACAAGTTGAATATTTCAGCCAGAGATTCCTTTTCACTTACAATAGTTCTACGAGGAATCGTTCAGGATCTTTATAATGAAAACAGCTACTTGTTTTGTTCGCCTGGAGATACTGAAGCAGGTTGGGAATATTACAAAGCATTTGCGAGTATAATGTTCGAATTAGGCGCTTTATATTATTTGAATAAATAAGATAAACAAGACAATATAAATAGCTTCGTTATACATCATCATCACATTGTATATTAAGTCTCACGTAGCTAAACTGAATATAGCGCGCAAAGGGAACC
>DCGV01000033.1:5816-18429 GCA_002314725.1 Bacteroidales bacterium UBA1769 | reverse complement strand
ACGTGCGTCACCGGGGGCTTACGATCCAACGCACAACATGATATTGTTTTCCGCTTTCCAATATTTCCATACCACAATTACATAGGGCGGCGGAACTGAATGACCGAATGTTGTTTTCGATAGATGAGTATCTTGATTTTTCCCTTCCACTTGAAGTCTGTCCTTCGGTTGATTGAAATTCATTGATGAAGGTTATGGATATCTTGCTTGACAAAGCAGACATTGCTGCTCTGTCGGCTTGCTCAAGGTTACCACCCCATCCTTCACCCCATACATATCTACTGCTCTCTGCCTTCACTTCATCCCACGTTTGTGCAAATAGTGAGATTGGTGAAGACAGCAGCATCAAACCAATAAATAGACTGTTGACAATTTTCATTTATTTCAGCTTCTCAAATCCTTCGTCAATCCAATCAGATATTTGAGAGCCATATTTTTCGGCCAACTTGGACTCTTCCAATGCCAATTCCATTGCTTTCATTCTTGCATTATGGGCTGATTCCACATCCACGATACAATATACCCTGGCATCGTATCCATCTTTGTTTTTGCTTCGCAGCAAGGTTATATACGGTACGAGTTCACCCTTCAGTTCTTTATAGATGATTCTCTCATATGCAGCAACAATGGCATCAATCTGGTTCTCTGTCATCGTGCTTGCATCTGATGTGATGCGTCCTCTAACTGTTCCACCGGCGTTTGAAGAGTACTCGGCGATGGCATTGTTGAGAGCAGTCAGCTTTGCAAGATTAGCAGTTGTACAACCTTCCGACATGCCTACCACCTGTGTGTTTCCAGAATTGACCTTCACGAAATACTGCTCCATCCTTTTTTGAAGGTCTCCCAGTTCAACCATCTGGAACTTCTGTTTCTTGATGGTTCTGACAGCAGCTTGAGCTTCTGTCTTGGCTGACTTGATTTCATGCTTCGTCTGAGCAGTGAGCGAAGATGCGGCCACTAGCAGCATCGACGCAATAATGATGATTCTTTTCATGATTTTGTTCGATTTTTTGCTACATACAAACACAGTTGAGATTCCTTACATAAGAATTCAAAAGAATTGATGAAATAAAAGCGAAAACTGTTGGTATGTTGTCCCATGAAACGGCAAATATTAATATCGGTCATATTATCAACCATTTGTTTGATCACTGAGGGGCAGACTCTTTCGATATCATCATTTAAACAGGATCCAAAGGATTATTCAGCTGTAGCTCCGGATACAAAAAGGGCCGATTTCTCGGGACGGGATTGTGCACTTATCAAAATCTCAACAAAACTTACAGGATTGAGCTTTGATTCCGGTATGGAATATATTGCAGATGTGGTGTATAATTCTCCAGGAGTATGGATTTATCTCCCGACATCGGCCAAGTATATTACCATTTCACATAGTACATATGGGACAATAAACCGTTGGCACTTCCCAACAACATTAGAATCCGGAAAGACTTATGGAATGACGCTAAAGGCTGAACTACCAAAGAAAGAATACGTCTTCCATCCTAAACCGATCAAGATAGAAAAACCAAAGCCAGTATTCAACACGGATGGATTTTCATCGCATTTCCTGCAAGGCCATTTAGGCATGGAAATTAATAATGGTACGGTGGATTGTGCAGTATTTGGACTCAGCTACTCATTTATGCCAGGTAGATGGGGATTCACAACATCATTTGATTGGAGTGAATGTAGCGGATTTGCACTATTTGCTGGTCCGTCAGTCCGTATGCTTGATAATTCATCTTTTACGGATTGGCAATTATATGCTTGCCCCGGATATGTTATCGGTAGTAGTATGGCTGTAGATATAGGGACAAGATTCGGATGGAAAACAGATAAGGTCCTCAGCCGATATGATTTTTCTATCGGATGCCAGTATTGGGGGAAGAATACGTTCGTTCCTTATGTTGGTCTGGGGGCTGAAATCACCGGCTATTCTGTGGCCGTTGTGCTTGGTTTAATATTATGCGTAGCAGGAGGTGTATTGTAATATGGAAAATACAATTTTTGAAAAACGTGACGACAAGGTCAGAAAGATAATATCGGTGGGGATTAATTCTGCCGACTGGCTACCTCTTCCTGAAAACTTTTTCCTAGGAAATGAGATTGGATTTAATTTCGGAGCGCACAAAGTCAGGGCAAATGTATTTTGGGATGCGTACGATGTTGTCGTTAAGATGACTTCTCCCACCCAAAACTATACAGAAAGACGCGTTTTGCATCCAAGGCAAACCTTCTTTGTTCGCAATCCTCCCGGTGTCAGCTTATATAAAAATGAAGACGAGCCAGAAACGGCATCCTCAGAATGTATAGCTATCGCAAAAGAGATGCTGGTGTATCTATTTTCAGATTGGGTTATCCTACAATGCCGTAAAGAAACTATTATCAAAAAGCTCGAATGTTTTGAGATATATGCTTCTCAATTACATCTATCTGAAATTATTAGAATCACACCGCTGAAGATAAAGCTTGCACTGCTCTCCAGAAAAAGCGGTGAACTTAAAGCACATCTCAAAGAAGGAAAGATAAACCAGGAGGAGTATAAAAAAAGGAAACGCCCCTTACACGAGGAGATTGTTTCATTAATGCAGGAAATATGCGAAAAAGACGCATTCAATGAGATGTTCTCGGAAGAAATTGCTGATTGCTGGTTCGCAAAAGACAAAAGAGCGATGATAGAATCATTCAAGGATTGAGATGTAATAAAAAACCAATCTAGAGGTATATGTCAGCAAATATGATAATAAAATGAAGCAGTTGAAGATTACACAAAGTGTTACGGAAAGAACAAGGCCGGTTGAAGGGTATCTGAAGGATATAAGTAGAATACCGATGCTTTCCATAAATGACGAAACGGAGTTATTCTCGAGAATACATCTTGGGGATGATGAGGCAAGGCAAGAGTTGGTGAAGGCAAACCTTCGTTTTGTGGTTTCCGTTGCAAAACAATACCAGGGAAGAGGCATGGAACTTTGTGACCTGATAAATGAAGGAAACATAGGACTTATGAAGGCAGCGGAAAAATTCGATCCGACAAGAGGATTCAAGTTCATTTCATTTGCGGTATGGTGGATACGGCAAAGTATTCTGGAAGCACTATCAAACAATTCCAGAATTGTAAGATTGCCTATGAATCAAGTGGCCAATATCAATAAAATACAAGGTATGAAGATAGATTTTCTTCAGAAATACGGACGGGAGCCAAGTGATGAGGAAATTGCAGAGGAATTAAAAACATCCTCTGGCAAAATTCGGGAAACTCTACACTCCTATTCGGGTTACACATCCTTGGACTCCCCGTTTGGTGAAGACGAGGACGGCTGCTTGCTTGATGTGCTCCCAGACAAGAATACGGTGGTGACGGACGATGGACTTGAGAAAGAATCCTGCCGCGCCGACATCAATAACATTCTGCAGGTATTGACCGAACGAGAACGCAATATCATTCTTTTGAATTTCGGCTTGGGGTGTCAGGAAAAGTCACTTGATGAAATTGGTCAGATGATGAATCTCACCAGAGAAAGGGTCAGGCAAGTACGAGAAAAAGCCATTCGAAAACTGTCCCGCTCGGAAATCAAGGGCCGACTTATACAATATGTGTAAGTAAAATGATGAATAAAGAAAATATTTCTGCCATAGCACTGAACGTATGGCGTCATAAGGAAGAAATACTGAGTAATCCCGGTAAGTATATCAGTGAATTCCCTGACTGCGTCTCCGGGACTTCTTTTTCAGGTCCATTGTTTCTACCTATCGGAGCAATTCTTGAGTGCTGGATAAACTGTCCGGAATTCCGTCTGTCGGATGGTAGGTATATTCTTCGTTTCGCCAGTGGATTATCTGGAGCAACGCATGGAGAAGCAATCAGTCTTAAGTCGGGTAAAATCACCGAGTGGTCATGTCCATCCTTGGGCGCAAACTCAAGGAGTGCCTTAATAAGATGTAGTGAGCCATATAGAAGAAAGGCGGCCCTGTATGTAGAATCAGGCATTTTACCATTATGTGAATATGAAAATGAATATGGAAAATAAGAACACGGAGAAGATAAAGAAGGGCCGTTTCACGTATCTCATCAATCGGGACAACGGGACGGCATGGATTGCCAACGGCAGCACTGGGCGAAAGAAAAAGTACACCCTGCCGCGAAGCGTGCTGCTTGACGGGCGTGAGTATGTCTGCGAAAGCGTCGAGATCGGAGCGTTCTGCGGGAACCGCAAGATTCAGCATCTGATAATCCCGGATACTTACAAGTATATCGATGAGGACTGTTTCAAATGGTGCAGCAACCTCAAGAGTGTTCATATCGGGAAAGGTCTAGAGTACTATTTCAAGTGGACCTTCGGTGGCTGTCCCCGACTGAAACGGGTGACCATCGATTCCTCAAACCGTTTTATCAAGGTTTCCTCCGATGGTAATCTTGTAATGACAAAGGACGGAAAGAAAGTGCTTGCAGTCATTGATAGCAGGAGCCCAAAGTCTCTTTCAGTACCGGAGGGAGTAGAGAATATCGCGGAGGGAGGCATTTCATGCTGTGATAGCTTATCATCTATCTCATTACCATCAACACTTAGGGAGATAGGTCCGAACGGGATATCATGGTTGCCAAATCTTCGTTCACTGGAAATTCCTGAGAGCGTCACAACAATGGGGATACAAGCTATCTCTTTTAATGAGAAGTTGGAAGAGTTGACTCTTCCGCACGCCTTAAAAGGATTTGATAACAGTTTGCTTGAAGGCAACATTTCCTTAAGAAAAGTGATTTGTAAGAATCCTGCCTTAATAAGGTAGATTGACAAAAACGAACAAGACTATGAGACCAAGAACGAAGAACAGTTTAGGACAGAATCCAAACAAGCAGTATGATGGTGATGAGCAGTTACAGATGACCTTGGCTGCCTGCCTTAACAGAATATACAAGACAGTAAGTCGTGAAGGACTATCCAAGGAAACCGCCACGGATATTGCTGGAGATATCCGAATGGTCAGGGAACGTTTTGCCATTTCCAATAAGTCGGCAGTTCTCCTTGCTGCAATTCTTGAGAGAAACGGGTGTTGTAACGGAATCGACGAAGAGGATCTTGCAATGTACATTGGATGCACCAATATTGAGTTTATCAGCTTTCACGAAGGGATCAAGGAGCTGTGTTCCATCAACGCGATTGCAGTATCCAATCACCATGGCAGAAATAGATGCTACTGTATGACACGTGAGGCCATTATGGCAATCGAGTCGGACGGAGAGTTCGTCCCAAGAAAGATTACGAACCTTAATTCAGACGAGCTCTTCAGCCAGTTCCGCTTTGAAGTGGCTGCCGTTCGTCGCGGGGACATTGACAATGATATCTTCCTTGAGAACATCGAGAACCTCATAAACGGAAACCCGCAGCTTGAATTCTGCCGCAAAGTGAAGGACTCCGGTCTTATGGAGAGTTTTCCTGCGACTGAAAGAAGATTCATCTATTACTTGTGTCACAGGTATGTAAGCAACTCAGACCAAAGCGTGGAAATAGAAACCCTGATGAACTTAACGGGTTATATGGATGACGATGCCAAGCTCAAAAGATTCATATCGCTTGAGAAGACTGCAATGCAGGCCGGTGGTATGGTGGTGTTCGGCATCGAGAACGGATTCGTCGACAACGGCTCCCTATCCCTTTCAGATGAGGTGAAGTCAACCTTCTTCAATGAAGTAGAACTTGCCGCTGAGCCGGAGAAGAAGCATAGAGACCTTGTATGTTGTGAGACAATCAAGGCAAAGGACTTGTTCTTTAACCGGCATGAGACAGAGCAAATTGGTCGGCTTGACAGCCTTCTTGCCGATGACAATTTCAAGGGAGTTCAAGCCCGTCTTGAGGAAATGGGAATGCGGAAGGGATTCAACGCAATTCTCTGGGGAGCCCCTGGGACGGGAAAGACGGCGTGTGTTTATGAACTTGCAAGAAAGACCGGAAGAGATATCTTCTGCATTGATATGTCGAAGCTTAAGAGCAAGTGGGTTGGCGACAGTGAAAAGGCCGTCAAAGGGGCTTTCCAGATATACAAGGACATGGTCCGAACAAATGCCAAGGCCCCTATCATGCTCTTCAATGAAGCAGACGCAATCTTCTCCAAGAGGTTTGAGAATATCTCCGACAGTGTCGACCAGATGATGAACGCCATCCAGAACATCATTCTTCAGGAGATGGAGAATATCGAGGGAATCCTCATAGCCACCACCAACCTAGTCGGCAATCTTGATCCGGCTTTCGAGCGCAGATTCATCTTTAAGATAAAATTCGAGAAGCCGGAGGTTGAAGTCAGAAGCCGTATTTGGAAGTCTATGGTGTCGGGGCTCTCTGAAGAGGATGCCGACAGACTTGCCGGTGCCTATGACTTTGCCGGCGGAAACATCGAGAATATCTCAAGAAAGAGCACCATTGACTATGTACTTACTGGGGAGCGGCCTTCTTATGAGAGTCTTGTCAAGTACTGTCAGGAGGAATCACTTGGGGATAAAAGGCAAATGACACACATTGGCTATTGATGTCCATCTTTTTCTCAAAATTTCGTCCAATACAGACAGAAGAAGCCATACTTGAGGGAATAAAGAGAGATGTAAATGTAAGTCTTCTTGAGGCCTTTGAGTATGGAATACCTGTCAATATGGATGACTTCTACATAGATCAACTGAAGAAAATATGGGCGGTCCTGAAAGAAAAATATCATACTAAATACAAGATGACCACCGACATTTTGGATTGGAATGACTTGACGGATAAAATTGAATGCGTACCAGGATGTAAGGGTGATGTATTTCGTGGTAATAGGTCATTCTCGGCAAGGTTCGCCAACCGGACCTGGAGTCTATCATGGATAGGCAACGATAAATTCCAAATAATTTTCATAAGCCCATTCGGCCACGTTTTTCCAGGAAGGAAATTCCTTTGCGCCACATATCGTATTCCGGAAATGATTGCCGATACGGATTTGTGGGCAGGAAAACTGGATGAATTAATAACGGAAGAAACAATGAAAATAAGACAAAAGCTAGCACAGAAAAGGATTTATGCTTCAACAGCCAAATCGCTTCTTAATAATGGGCTCAGCGGGCTGTGCGAATATAGTGCAAATTATAATGATGACCACGTAAAAGTCACAATGGACCTTCATCAAAATCGCAGGGTGATTCTCAAATTCCAATACAATGAGATGTATGAAAAGATACCTCATCTGGTAAAGACTGTTATTAATCTTAATGCTCTAATAGATGAGTTTGGGCCCGAAGTAAGTATCGGGTATAGCGAGGATGGAATAAGCTCATTATTTAAGAAACAAAGATGATTGTAAGAAAACTGCATTTGTATGGTAAATGGTTTATAATTGACAAATAAATGGCAAATATCAACGTAAATATCACAGAACTTCTCCAGATTTTGGAGAACACACCGCCAGAGCACAACATCATGCTTGTTGGCGAAAAAGGTGTAGGTAAGAGTGAACTGCTTACTGAATACTTTACATCCAAGGGAATGAAGGTTATACCTCTTTTCCTGGGACAACTTAGCGATCCGGGAGACCTTATCGGTCTTCCTTGTAAGAATGAGGCTACAGGGAAAACCGATTTTATGCCCCCATACTGGTTCCCAGTAGATGGCGAGCCGGTTGTATTGTTCCTTGATGAGTTGAATCGAGCGCGTCCCGAGATTCTTCAGACAGTTTTCGACCTCTGTCTTAACAGGAAACTCGCCGGTCGTCGTCTCCCAGAAGGCAGCCGTGTCATCTCGGCTATCAATTCTGGGGAAC
The DNA here is from genome assembly GCA_002314725.1 of Bacteroidales bacterium UBA1769. Classification (GTDB taxonomy): domain Bacteria; phylum Bacteroidota; class Bacteroidia; order Bacteroidales; family UBA932; genus Cacconaster. Next base: position 10,644 of record DCGV01000033.1, on the reverse strand, counting down.
AATATCAACTCACCGATCTTGATCCAGCTCTGGTATCAAGATTCAATATAGTAAACTTCCGTCCTACCGTCCAGGAATGGCTGCTCTGGGCGAAGAAGTCAGGGATAGATTCCAGAGTCATTGACTTCATTCAAGAGAACCAGATGTGGCTCGACAGAGATCCGGATGCAAAAGAGAATGCCGACTCAGGTCTTGACAAGAATCCTGACCGTCGTGCGTGGAAGAGGGTCTCCGACATTATGATAAAGTCTGATGGTATAGAATCGACTGTACTCTCAAAGATGATATCCAGTATAGTTGGAGCAAGAGCGGCAAGCGCTTTTCTTTCAAGTATGGCCCGGAATAAGATAGTCTCCGGAAGAGATGTCCTTTTTGACTATGACAAGGTAAAAAAGACACTTGAGGACTATGAACTTCATCAGCTTTCGGTGGTCAATGACGGCATCTATCGTTTTCTGGAGGTGGAGAAGATTTCGGACAAGGACAAAGACAAGGTAAAGACCAACATTGACGCCTACTTTGATTTTCTTATGAAGAAAAAGAAGGAAGCTGCCGCTCATTTCGCAAACATCTATGTACAACAGACTTATCCGAATGCGATCGGATACATAGCCAGGGAATGCCAGATGCTTACGATGTCACTAATAGTTTATGTCAAGGGCATAAAATAGCTTCGGGATGAAGGACAGGATTACGAGAATACTTGAACATTGGTTCATTCAGGAACCGGCGCTCTTTCAGGTGCTCTGCACGCACGAGATAGCTCCTAACTCCCAGATGGAGTGTGCTGTCCGTAGCGGCCGGAGAAGATTGGAGTACAATCCGGATTTCTTGTCAGAAATGACCGATACCGGGGTAGAAGAAGCTATTCGAACAGAAGCGATAAGAATCTTGTTGAAACATCCATATGAGCGCAAACCGGACGGGTGCTGCCTTCAGGCCATATCTGTGGGAAGCAATCTCGTTGTCGGTGACAATTACAGGTACGGCAACTTTCGTATCGAAACTCCGGGAGATTATGATCTCCAAAAAGGAATGCCTTATGAATGGTATTCAAGAAAAATTCAGGAGTTGCTTCCTGCTTCCTCTGGGAATGATGGCGATGGAGGGTCTTCTTCCGGACTATCTTCAGGTGAAAGAGAAGGAAAATACGACGACAAACTGGGAGCCAATGCCGAAAAGGACAAATCTCTATCAGAATTATGGGATGAAGACGAGCTTACAGTTGCAATGATAAATGGCGTGATTGAAGGATGTCAGGACTGGGGCTCTCTGGCTGGGGACTTCGTAGAAAAGCTGAAAGCATCTACGCGTGCCAAAATAAACTGGAAAAACATACTTGGAGGCTTCAGGGCAAGCATCCTCTCTTCAAAGAGAAAACTCACGCGAATGCGACCGAACCGCAGATACGAGTTCGAGGCTATGGGAAGCAAGAGAGAGTACGACACCAAACTTCTGATAGCGGTCGATGTAAGCGGTTCCATTTCCAGTGAGAGTCTCAGCTACTTCTACGGCGTCATCAACAGTGCTTTCAAGTATGGTTTCGAGTCTGTGGATGTCATTCAGTTTGACTGCGGCGTCAGGGTTGTTCAAAGTCTGAAGAAGATTATGAAGGATGTTGCTGTACTTGGTCGCGGAGGTACATCCTTTCAAGAGCCAATAAACTATGCCCATGAGAATGAGTATGACGGCCTGCTGATTCTCACTGACGGATATGCCCTGGAGCCTTCGATTCCGGAAAACATGCGGTGCAAGATCATCTGGGTATGCGAAGACAAGGAGTGTTATGATAATCATCATACGTGGATGGAAAAGTCAGGTCGGGTTTGTACAATTGAACTCCGTTAGTGAAATAGTATAATTCAGAGTATGATAGAAATAACTGAAAACGAAATTATGGAAATCGCCTCCAGAGCTGTCGGTGATTATTTAAAGAGAAAGTCAACTACTGATACATTAAATCTGGACCAATGTCTGGATGAAGAATTGAATGCCATCAAGAAGGAATTCAAGAAAAAGAATAAGATATCGGTGGGCATGCCCATGAAAAGGGATTACCTTAATTATATCATCGAAGCGTACATAAGAATGGAGCCTACACTTTCAGAGATGACAAAAAAAAGGTTCATGACTCGAAAACGATCCGAAAAGACAAGGGCAATAGGGGTCTCCACAACAAGAGCTATACTCGACGTACTGCTCAAGGACTCCGGTCTGGATTATGATGTTCATTATCAGAAGTACCGTGCAAAATTCATCGTGCGGCTTGATAGAGGCAGTTTCGCAACTCTCTACATCCATTATAAGGATGTTGTTGGGAAAAAATATGACGGATTTATTCCGGCGTTAAAAACTTTAAACTATCTTGTAGCGAGGAAATAATACTGTAGCCATGTTTGAACTTATGCAAATAATAGGCGGCCCTATGGTTGTTGATGGTATTCCGGCACAACTGTATGAGGTCGGAAAGGATTTTCAAAACAAATGGATTGGGAAAGGCGAACTTCCCAATCAGGATGAATATGTAAAAGGATATGTTGACGCCCTATGGGATAGCTATTCATCACGTATGATTAAGACTGGGAAAACAAATCCTCAAGTGCTCTTGGATGAACTCATTAGTCAAGGCGTTGATAAATCCTGTATAACAATAATGGATGAATGGTTCAAAATATCGTTGACTAACCTTCATGTGCTTGTGCCGAGAAATATATGTTGTCAGGAAGAAAATGAATGCATTGTAAAATTTGGAAATGCTGGGCACAAATTATCTGGTGATTTTGAAGATATCGCTACTGTTCTTATGGAATTCAATGAATTGTACCCTCAAATATTGACCGCAGGACGCATTTCGTACGAGAATTTATTGAATCTTCCTTAATCAAACGAAAGAATCTGTAAATTTGTTGGTATATGACACCGAACAAACAAGTAACCGAAGTATATGAAAGAACTCAAATGCCCCAAATGCGGAAATGTTTTTCAGGTAGATGAAGCCGATTATGCATCTATCGTTTCTCAAGTAAAGAATGCGGAATTTCAAGAAGAAATTGACCGTAGAATTGCTGAACTCCACTCTCAGCAGGAGGCGGAGCAGAAAGCCGTGAAAGCGGAGGTTGAGCGTGAGTCTCAGCAGAAGCTTTTTGATAAGGATAAGCAGATACTGGAGAAAGACCGCGTGATTGCCGAGCTCAAGAATACTATCAGCCAGAACGAAAGTTATCTTAAACTCGCAATTATGCAGGAGCAGGAGAAATCAAAGGACTTGATTCGAGGGAAGGAGTCAAAGATAGAAGAACTCATTGCTCAGGCAAAGGTTAACCAGGCAGAAGCCGGTATGCGGGAGAATAACATCCGTGAGCAGTACGAAAACCGTCTCAAGATGGTTCAGGAACAGGTGGATTACTATAAGGACCTCAAGACCAAACTGTCGACAAAAATGGTTGGCGAATCTCTCGAGCAGCACTGTTCGACACAATTCAACACGATGCTTCGCCCTGTTTTGCCTAATGCATACTTTGAGAAAGACAATGATGCTTCCGAGGGGAGCAAAGGAGATTTCATTTTCCGCGATAGCATTGACGGATTCGAGTATATCTCTATCATGTTCGAGATGAAGAACGAGAATGATGAGACTGCAACCAAACAGAAAAATGAAAAGTTCTTCGATAAGCTGAATGCCGATAGAAAGGCAAAAGGCTGTGAATTCGCAGTGCTTGTTTCTCTTCTTGAACCTGAGAGCGAACTCTACAACGGAGGCATTGTGGATGTTTCTCATAAGTATCCGAAGATGTACGTGATACGGCCACAGTTCTTCATTCCTCTCATTACCCTTCTTGTTCAGACATCAAGGAAGAGTGTGGAACTTCAGAGAGAACTCGCTGTCGCTAAAAGCCAATCAGTTGACGTTACAAACTTCGAGAGTCAGTTAGAAGACTTCAAGGACAAGTTCGGGAACAATTGCCGTCTTGCTAAGGAAAGGTTCGACAAGGCTATTGCCGAGATTGAAAACTCAATAAGTCACCTGCAGAAGATCAAGGAGGCGCTTCTTGGCACTGAGTATAACCTTCGGCTCGCTAATGATAAGGCGGATGCTCTTTCTATCAAGAAACTTACGCGAGGCAACCCTACAATGAAACAAAAATTCGATGATGCAAGAGCACAAAAGGCTCTAACAGAGGGCCCGGACAATCAGTGATGAAACTCTTGAACATTTGCCGACCTGAAAAGTTCACACTTTCAGGTCGTTTTTTTACACTAAAGTGTAAGGATTCCAGATTGCATGGGTAAATGAGACCATGGAACAGAATAGAAAACTCATGACACCAAGCCAGATAAAGAAGCGTCTGGACTTATATTGTATCGGCCAGGATGAAGCAAAGATGACATTGTCTGTTGCTATTTACAATCATTACAAGAGACTTTTGCATAAAAACGATCTTGATAGGATAGCAAATGTTGAGAAAAGTAACATCCTTATGCTTGGTCCTACTGGATGTGGGAAAACCCATCTTGTGAAGACTATCGCAAAAATGCTCGACGTGCCATGTTACATTGGCAGTGCAACATCAATGACCGAATCCGGTTATGTCGGTGATGATATTGAATCATTGATAGTCGGTCTTCTCCGTGAATGCAGTTATAACATTGCAAAGGCACAACAGGGAATCATTTTCATTGACGAGATAGACAAGATTGCAAAGAAGAGCGCCGGAGTGTCAATCGTGCGCGATGTTAGCGGAGAAGGTGTGCAGCAGGGTCTATTGAAGATGATAGAAGGCCACATTGTCGGTGTACCTCCAATGGGAGGAAGAAAGCATCCTGAACA
>DCGV01000033.1:3902-5677 GCA_002314725.1 Bacteroidales bacterium UBA1769 | reverse complement strand
GCACCGGAGTGTATAACTCGAAGCATAATCACCTTGCAGATGTAACTGCTCAGGATTTGAGAGAGTTCGGAATCATACCTGAACTGGTAGGCCGTCTGCCAGCAGTGACATATGTGGATTCTTTGGATTCCACTGCTTTACAGCGTATCTTGTCCGAGCCAAAGGATTCGCTGGTAAGCCAATATTCAGAGCTTCTCCGAGAAGATGGCATTCAGCTTAAATTTACCCCGGAAGCATTATCGGCAATTGCGAAAAAAGCCGGCGAACTTGGCACTGGTGCCAGAGGCTTGAGGAGCATTATGGAATCCGTAATGAGAAATATTATGTTCACCGCTCCGGATATGTCTGGGAACAATCTTGAGATAGTGGTTTCTGAAAAAACCGTATCAATGGCAAATGTCAAATATTTGGCATGCGATTAGGATATATGCCCTTGACATCTTTGCACTCAAGCTCCTTATAGATCTCCATATAATCGGTCAGTAGTTCTGTAATGGAATCTATCAACCCTGAAGCCTCCTTACGCTTCATTGCTATGCACCATTCCAATCCGCAGACCGGAAGATGAAGTGTGACATATGTATTGGTTACTGCCAGTTTTCCCCCTTTCACCATCTTCAGTTTCGTAGAAAGGTCCATAGCAGTTTCGTTCAGCTCCTTTGGCGCAGAAATAGCGAGTTTTTTACCGTCACGAGAGCCACTGTTTGACGTCAAACGTATAGTCTTGTCCAGAACCTTGCTGATATTCTCAATTATCAAGGATAACCGGACCATCAATTCTATTTGATACAAATCCGGGGTTATTTTCGGGATGCGGAATACAAGTACATTGTTTCCATTGAGTATAACATTAAAATGGTATACTGATTGGCTATGCGTAGATTTGTCGATGAAGCAATTAACGGCAAGATCTTCCTTGACCAGTCTACACACTTCCATATCAGAAAGCAGCTTTTGCTTCTTCTTGGCCATATACTGTGTTCCTCTCTCATCACAAACGACGAGTGTGTCCTGATATGCTTTCTCAACAGAATTAAGATATTCATTCACGATGGCTTCCACTGAGTAATCAGAGACAATAGGATTGATGTATTCATTCCAACCAATGATTTTTTTCGCTTCTTCATCCGTCAGCAAACCTCTTTTCCGAGCGCCTTCCAAAACATTCTGCGCATTGCAGAAACGCTTCTTATACTTGTCAGCAGACTTCGGGCTCTTGCCCTTGACATAGCGATCAATGTCATCAAGCATTCTCAAAGCCGGTTTTATCCCACGTTCGCGCAAAGCTTCCTCCCAAGTGTATTTGTGCTCAAATTTTTCAAGAGGAAGAATCTCATTGTACATTCTGGTGTATTCTGACTGAATCTTGTCATATGCCGATTCATCAGATAATGCGGCTTGAAGGCTCTTTTCATCATACATTTTATTTTGAACATTCCAGTAGTAATGGCGAATAGAGTCACTAAGCCGTTCCCTTAGAATATGCAATTTCATTAATTCACCGTCTTCGGCAGCCACCATGTGCGCCAATACGTTAACATCGTGATACTTCAAAAAAAGAGGATGCCAACCTATGGATTCCACTTTATCATTGTATACGTGCATTATATAAAGAATATCGGAATAAATACACAGGTCATAATAGTTATCCTCCTTACGACACCGTACTTCAATTCCGCGTTCTTTGCATATTGCCTTGACTGCATCAATAAAATTTTCCCCGGTCTGCCCTTGATATGCATTTCTGTTCGAAGGGATACTATTGCATACCTCTT
>DCGV01000033.1:0-3836 GCA_002314725.1 Bacteroidales bacterium UBA1769 | reverse complement strand
TCGCAACCTAATTTTGTCAATTCGCTGGCAAGCTCTTCTGCACTGAATATTTCCATATGTGATATTATTTCAAACGTTGGTTAAAACTGAAATCTTTGGATGCCATTTTCTTGAAGACGTCATAGACGAAATACCCGTAATGGCGTGAGAGAATGATTTCTTTCATCTTGTGAATCTTTCTCTGGCGGTATCTGTCAAGGCATGCCATCTGTGCTGAAGAGAATCTGTTCGCTGTGAGGAGCGAGCACTTGGAGATAGATTCAGTCATCCTTGTCAGACGCCAAATGACCGACTTTTCATATTTTCCCCATCCGGATCTGTCATTCGGTATCGGCGTGGACAGAACCTTATGGTATGTCCTGTTAACCTGGGAGAATTTCTTGTCAAGGGAGCTGCGACGTAGTCTAACATTCCCGTCCCTAGAAATTTCATATCCCACAAAGCCGATCCACTGGGAGGCTGTTCCTTCTCCGTCTCCCCACAGGAATGCATCCTTGGACTTGGCATCCCAGTAGCATCTGCGGGTACTTTTGCCCTTCTTGTAAAGGGAAAAATCCTCGAAAGGATGGTAAATGAACCGGTGCTCTCGAAGCGAGGATCTATATGCCTCAATAAAGTTATGGCAGTCCTTCTGGCTGATATGCATCAATAGAATATCATCTCCGTAGCGATTAAAGAATCGGTTCGGGTCATCAAATTCGATGACTGGACGGTCAACGGAATTCATCACAACATCGGCGATTACAGGAGAAAGGGCGCCTCCTTGTGGAACTCCGAGTTTTGTATATGCATTTCTAAACTCGTCTTTGGAATAACAACCATGAACTGGGTCGGTGAAATCTTTCTCCGACACCCATTCGAAGCAGAAAACGGCGTTGCTCTTTCTATAATATTTGCCGTGTCTATATTTTGAGCGCTCTGGCTGCCAGAAATCCTGACTGTCATTCTCGGAAAGAACGTTCCCGGGGAAGTTGTAAGATTCAAGATACGCAAGAAGGAACGGACGTACGGAATCGTAATCCCGAATCCTTTTCTCTTTGGCCAGATCGTCAAAGCATTCCATAATGACATCGTGATTAATGATGTCATAGAATTTCTGAATGTCACACTCTGCAACCCAGATTTCTCCAGCATTATGTCTATTTCGGAAATCTATGGCGTTAGCCACGGCGTTCTCTTGATTGGTAACAACCATCCGCTGGCTTCCATGATACCTCCTTGCTGGACGGTACGACAGTATCTCTTCATGAAGCGAACTGTTGAAAATCTTCATCAAGTACCTGCTGGCGAGAGCAATGAGAATCTTGTCTTCAAGATTGGAGTAGATAGAAATCGGTCGGTAGATGACCTTGACTCCATCAGAAGTGGTTTTCTCCTTCTTGAATAGAGCCGCAGTCTTCGGGGAAGAGAATGTGGTATAGTTCGAGCCTGCCCGTTCCTGAATCCTCTCGATAAAGAGGTCAAGCTCTTTCAGGTAGGCCCTGTCCAGTTCAGTGGGATTTTTCCTTGCATTTCTAACGGCATTAATGATGCCGTGGGTGCTGCACCAGAGACTGTCATGCTTCTCCCTTGCCAACTTGCCCGGCCTCACCCATACTCCATGGGGAGGAAGCATGCGTTCAAGCTGCGTTGAAATGCCAGGCTCGCCTTTGGCATCGCGGTATTTTGAATTCCTGTTTTTCCGGACACACTTTGCTCTCTCCCTTGCAAGAAGGTAGATAATCACTTCCGATGTCGCGAACTCCTTGAACGTCATAAAAAAGCGGCATATCACCTCTACTGGAATGTGTGATATAAGCCATATTTTGGCGGAGAGGTACGTCGCAGAGCAAACTGTCAAAGTCTCTACAGCCTGCGGATAAACTCATCCATGGCGGATGACTGCATAATCTGTTAAAACAAAATTAAAACAGTAAAACCTAGTTTCCGGTAATATGCCGCTATTACAAAGTTAATGATTATCCGTAAATTCCGATTTAATCAAGTATTCATTTCTTAATTTTTCCGCCAAAATATCAAGCGCAGGCGGAATTATCTCGTTAAAACAGTCATGGAAGAGTCTCATATAGTACTCTTGTGAGATACACCTTTTGAAGAGCGTGTCAAATGACGCTTCAAAACCGTCAAGGGCGAGGACCACTTCATCGGAAGATTCGCTACGCAGTGGCAAACTTTTCATATGGACGTAGGTCTTGAGACGTTGGCAGTTCTTTTTCAGCCTCTCGGGGATGAAGCCGGGTGTCCCAAGACTGTCTATACAACCTAGTTCTTCATCATTAAACTCAATAGAATCGTTAATGAGTTCGGGTATTGTTTCCCAGTCAATGCTGTTCACATTGGCGAACTGCGAAATGGAGGCAATGAACTCAGCAAATTGTGAGCCCTCAGGGAAGGAGGCCCCGCCATCTTTCTTTTCTCTAGAACAATATATCCAGATGGCCGTGGCTGCGATGATTAGTATGATTATTCGTTTCATGAAGTAATATACCACATGGATTTATTATTCTTTCATCAATAGTTGAAGAAAGGAAACAGGATCTGAAAGGTATATTGCATCAAATAACATAAAAGAAAAACCGTATATGTGTGCAGAGAATACTGACGGCACTAAAAAAATAACAAATGAAACATTTAGACTTGAATGTCTTAATAAAGCCGAAGAAATACGAGAGGAACTCAGGCACTGTGTTGAAAGGTCGATAGGAGAGATGAGGGAATTTCACTCCTCAAATTTTGGCAGCACAAAGGAATATATCATGGAAAGCATGATTGGAACCTTCTGGGGTATCTTGCTCCAATCTTGCGAGGATTTGTGCGAGACATTTCTCTCCGTAGAATCCATAGAAAAGATATGCATACAGGAAGGATTACGTACAAGATTTGTACAATCGACTCTTGTTATTAATCTCTTAAATCATGATTATGGATTTACGACTTCTGATACAGGAGCTTACGGTGGTCCACAGAGTAGAGACGGCAAGTCAACCGGTGGATTATGTTGTATGATGACTCCAGAGGAATTGCTGAAGTTTATGACAGTGTTCGATACTATGGTTCCGGAGTTTATGGAATATGTAAACGAAAAACTGCAGGATGCATGGAACACACTTAAGGCTTCAGAGATTCTGATGTCATCGGTCAATGTGGCAATTAGTCCGTTTGTCTGGAAATGGAAAGACCGGTATGAAATCAGTGTCAGTGGTGCATGTCCGGATATAACACCTCCAACCGTTGAGATTACTTTCTACACCAGAGATAAGCAGGATTTTAGGCTCATGAGTATGACACTGGCTTATTATCAACTTATTGAAAGACCCAATGAATGGATAGAACTCGGCTGCCGTTCTTTTGATAATCCGGAGCTGGCTGCTAGAAATAAATGCATACAGTTCTTCAATATGGACGAGTAACATGTAAGAAAATGGAATCCAGAAGGTAGATAACAAAAAAAGACATTAAAAATGAAAGGAACAGAATTCGAAAGGTTCGCGAGCCTTGAACGCGGAATCAGTCCGATGACCCTCGGTCGCTATACATCAACAATTAACGGCTACATCAATCCGACCATCATCGAGGAAAGAAAGATGAACGTCGCTCAGATAGACGTCTTCAGCCGTCTTCTCTATGACCGCGTCATCTGGCTCGGAGTGCCCATCGACGACGATGTGGCCAATATCGTGCAGGCCCAGCTTCTTTTTCTCGCATCGGTAGACCCGAAGGCGGACATATCCCTTTATGTCAACACTCCGGGCGGACAGGTGACGAGCGGTCTCGGGATCTACGACACCATACAGCTCATCTCGCCGGATGTCGCCACTATATGTACCGGAATGGCT
>DCGV01000083.1:163-12492 GCA_002314725.1 Bacteroidales bacterium UBA1769 | reverse complement strand
GGTCAGACTGAATGCGACATACAGCCTTGTCATTCCAATGAGTTCCCATCACCTGTAGTACGACCAAGTTACTCAGTATTGGACAAGACCAAGATTAAGGAAACCTTTGGCATTCAAATTCCATATTGGACAGAGTCACTCAAAAAGTGCATAGCAAATATCAAGAAACAATAACATGGAAGTAATCAAAACTGCGATTGATGGCGTAGTCATCCTTGAACCCAAAGTGTTCAAGGATGCCCGCGGTTATTTCTTTGAATCGTTCTCTCAGCGCGAGTTCGAGGAGAAAGTGCGCAAAGTCAACTTTGTGCAGGACAATGAATCAATGTCGAGTTACGGCGTAATGAGAGGACTTCATTTCCAGCGTCCACCGTTTACCCAGAGCAAACTTGTCCGTTGTGTTAAAGGTGCTGTTCTTGATGTGGCAGTTGACATTCGCAAGGGCTCACCTACATATGGACAACATGTGGTAGTTGAACTGACAGAAGACAATCACCGTCAGTTTTTTGTTCCACGTGGCTTTGCTCATGGTTTTTCAGTCCTGTCAGAAACCGCAGTTTTCCAATATAAGTGCGATAGTTTTTATGCGCCACAGGCGGACTGTGGTATTTCCATCAAAGATGATTCTTTGGGCATTAATTGGAAGATACCAATGGAAAAAGCTATTCTTAGTGAGAAAGACACACGTCTTTGTTGTCTTGCGGATTTTGACAGTCCATTTGATATTAATGTCGATTTATATTTGTAATCCAAATGAATATTTAGTTACAGGAGGAAATGGCCAAATTGGACACGAGATGCAGATTATTGCGACAGGGTTCAAGCACATCAATATACGTACTGCATGGCTATTCAGTGAATTTGGAAAGAACATCTGCAAGACGATGCTGAACCTTACGGGGACGAAAACAGAATTGAAGGTGGTGTTCGATCAGGTAGGAACGCAGACATATGCCATGGATTTGGCAAACGTCATATACAAGATTATTACATACGGGTTATTTGAGAATAATAGTGGAATCAATAACGATAACAACGAAGGAGTATGCTCGTGATTTGATTTCACCGAAATGATTCAGAAAACTTTGGACAAACTGGGTGTAGGGTATATCCTTGTAACAGTGTCGAATTCCCAAAGTTGTGTTGTATGGCCGGCATATTCAGTGCTGGACAAAACAAAAATCAAGGAGACATTCAGTGTTGTTGTCCCGTACTGGATTGATTCTCTTAAAATATGTGTTGACAATATCAACAACCAGTAATGAACTGATAAACAAATAATGGCAAACTCGAAGTTGATAGCAAAGAATACCATTCTTCTATACGCTCGAATGATTCTCATTATGGGCGTTTCGTTATATACTTCTAGAGTGGTACTTGATAAACTTGGTGTGGATGATTATGCCCTATACAATGTGGTGGGCGGTGTTGTTGGTTTCCTTTCGTTTTTGAACGGAACATTAAGCATAGGCACATCAAGATTCCTCACTTATGAGTTGGGTACGGGTAATGAAGAGAAATTGAAAGCGACTTTCTGCACTTCTATATACACTCATTTTTTTCTTGCTGTCTTAATAGTTCTGCTAATGGAGACTGTGGGCATCTGGTTCATGAACAATAAGCTTGTGATACCCTCAGACAGGATGGATGCTTGTTTTTGGGTCTTGCAGCTTTCCGTGTTGACGACTGTTTTTTCAGTGATTCAGGTGCCATACACTTCATTAATAATGGCATACGAAAGAATGGGAATATACGCGTACATCAGTATTCTTGAGGCCATCGGCAAGTTGTTAATATGTTTCCTCCTTGTTGTTACTGCTGCTGACAAATTAATAATGTATGCGGGGCTTATTGCCGTTGTACAATTTATAGTCTTGGCAATGTATTGTGGTTATTCCAGTTTACATTTTGCCGTTTGCCGTATTTCTTTGTTCTTTGATAGCGGAATCTTTAAAAATCTGTTAGGGTTTTCAGGGTGGAATATCCTTGCAAATATTACTGAGACTCTAAAACTGCAGGGAGTAATAATCATAATCAACATGTTCTTAAGCCCTGTGGTGGTTGCTTCCCAAGCCTTGGCTAATCAAGTATCATCAGCTATGATGCAGTTTGTCAACAATTTCCGTTTGGCCATAAACCCTCAGATAATAAAATTGTATGCATCTGGAGATAGGAATGCATCTAAACAATTGACGTTGAGCACCACCATATACTGTTTTGACTTGATTCTTTTGTTAGGACTTCCATGCATATACGTAATGGATACGATAATGGATGTCTGGCTGGTCAATGTCCCAGAGTATGCTGTGGCTTTCACGAGGTGGATTATCATTTACAATATTATTGGAACATTTGGAGCTGCTTTTTACATTCCGATGATGGCTGCAAACAAGATCAAGACAAATTCAATGGCGGCGGTGTTTTTGGGAATAGGTCAGTTTGTTGCCTTGTATTTTATATTGAAAAATGGAGGAAATCCCATGTGGATACAATATATGGCTGTAATCATGTGTATAGGATTTTCACTCATCGTGAAGCCGCTGGTATTATGGAAGGAGATAGACTACTCTTTCAAAGAATTGTTTCTTTGCTATTGGTCGTGTTTCAAAGTTCTTCTGCTCTCTATTGTCATTACCTTGCCTTTGGCTTTGCTATTGAAAGAATCTGTTCTGAATAGCATTATTAAGGTGGTTATCACCATGGTAGGTGTCGCAATATCTTCCTATGTGTTCCTTGACAAGGGTGCAAGGGTGAAACTTGTAAATTACATATTGAGTAAAATCGAACCAAAGAATAAATGAAAAAACTAGCAATAATAGGTGCCAGTTATCTTCAGCTCCCGCTGGTAAAAAAAGCCAAAGAAATGGGCCTGGAGGTCCATTGCTTCGCTTGGGCAGACGGGGCTGTATGCAGGGACTTGGCTGATTATTTCTATCCGATATCTATCATTGAACATGATGAAATTCTAAGGATTTGTCAAGAGGTTAGGATAGACGGAATATGTACTATAGCATCAGACGTGGCGGCTCCGACAGTTGCGTATGTTGCAGAAAAGATGGGGTTGATTGCCAACAGTTATGAATCCTCTGTCCGTGCCAACAACAAGTATTTGATGCGAAATGCCTTCATGGCCGCAGGGGTGCCTTGTCCACAATACAGAATGGTGACATCTATCGAAGAAACAGAAGGCATCGACTGGGGGTATCCTCTGATTGTCAAGCCTTCTGACCGTTCCGGGTCTCTTGGAGTTACAAAGATTATATCCAAAGACGAACTTGCCCCTGCTGTTGAAGCGGCCATTTCAGTATCGTTCAAGAAACAGGCGATGGTAGAGGAGTTTATCGAAGGTCGAGAGATAAGCGTTGAGTTAAAACGCATTCCTCTTAATCCTAAATATTTGGACCATAAGTATAACCAATATACGTACCCCATACAGGATGCAAATACTCGTCAGATTATTGGGAATCTTAAGAACTACCTTTCTTTAGTGGATTTCCTTTTTACTGGACGTTTTGCAGATTGGGAATATTATAATATGGATGTGGCGATAGGTGCCGCCATGGATCTATGTAATAAGTTGTAAATCTATTTGGCATATACAGAATTCATTTGCATCATCTATGTCCCGCACATCTAGAGGAATGGTATGGAGCTTTGTGGAACGATTCTCTTCGCAGGGGATCAGTTTCATCGTGGGTATTATCATTGCCCGTTTGGTGGCACCAGAGATGTACGGCCTAATTGCGTTGATTACGGTTTTCATTTCGTTTGCTCAGGTTTTTATTGACAGCGGATTTGGTAGCGCGTTGATTCAGCGACAGAATAGGACAGAGGTGGATTATAATACCGTTTTCATCTTTAATATGGTGATTTCAATAACTCTGTATATTGTTTTCTTCTTTGCCGCACCCCTTATTTCTGCTTTTTATGAGGAGCCTCGTTTGACACTATTGACTAGGTTTGTGGCTCTAAATTTCGTTATTTCCAGTTTATGTATTGTTCAACGTACTCGACTAAATATTGCTCTTGATTTCAAGACGCAAGCAAAAGCTACTGTAATAGCTACCATCATAAGTGGAATAGCGGGTATTGTTCTAGCATATGATGGATTTGAAGTGTGGGCACTTGTAGCTCAGCAGTTGGTCTTTCAGTCAATCAATGCTGTTCTCCTAATACGCTTTTCACATTGGTTGCCTAAGTTCCAGTTCTCTTGGGTATCCTTCAAGTCTATGTTTTCTTTTGGTTCAAAACTATTAATCAATAGTTTAATAACAAATTTGTATATTAATATCGCTAACCTTGTTATAGGAAAACATTATTCTCCAACAACATTGGCTTTTTATAATAGAGGCTTTACACTATCTCAGTTGCCTTCTGTTAATATTGAGGCAGTACTTCAGCGAATTATTTACCCAATCACTTGTGAGGTTCAGGATGCTCATGAGAGGTTGATACAGACCTATAAAAAGTATCTTCATTTGTCACACTTCATCATACTACCCATATTAACACTTCTTTGTGTCCTTTCTGCACCATTAATCAGTGTTCTATTGACAGACAAATGGCTTCCTGCAGCAGAATATGTATCCCTTTTTTGTGTCAATTTCATGGTGTATGCCTGGACCGACCAGACCGGCTCTGTCACTAATGCAGTAGGACGGAGCGATTTAAATTTAAAGGGAACATTTATTAAACGACCTATTGCCTTTGCAGCATTATTTGTCGCTCTGGGTATTAGTGTAAGGGCAGTCTGTTATGCGACCATATTTGCTTCTTTATTTGAATTGCTTGTGAACATGTATTTTACAAAGAAAGCTGTTCAGATTACTTTCTTGGATCAAATTAAATCCCAATGGGACGTGCTGGTTGTGAATATTCTTACCGGATTAATAGTATATCTTGTATCTCTTCTTTTTGAAATAGCAATTTTGCGGCTTTCGGTGGGTGTTGTGATTGGTTTTGTTGCCTATATTTGTTTGACACTTTTGTTTAGGCTTGAAGAAAGGAAGCTGCTGATAGAGTTGTATTACAAGATTAGTAAACGTTAGTATGAAGAAACTTGCAATTATTGGGGCATCTTATCTTCAGGAGCCATTGGTTAAAAAGGCTAAGGAGATGGGTTTATATTCCATTTGCTTTGCATGGGCAGATGGTGCAACCTGCAAAGATAAATGTGATAAGTTTTATGATATTTCTACCATAGAAAAGGAAAGGATACTTGAAGTTTGTCGCCAGGAGCATATTGATGGTATTGCAACTATGGCTTCTGATGTGGCGGCTCCTACAGTGGCTTATGTCGCAAATCAAATGGGGCTTGTCGGGAATGATTACGAAGCGGCAGTCAGGGCAAACAATAAATTCCTTATGCGCAATGCGTTTGCTTCTGCTGGCGTTCCATGCCCTCAGTATAAGATGGTCACTTCGGTTGAAGAAGCGAATTCCTTAGATTGGAATTACCCGCTAATAGTAAAGCCTTCAGATCGTTCAGGTTCGTTAGGCGTCACTAAAGTTCTATCTATTGGGGAGCTTGTTCCTGCTGTGGAAAAAGCCATTTCGGTTTCTTTCAAAAAGGAAGCGATCGTAGAGGAGTTTATAGAAGGGCGTGAAATAAGTGTTGAGTTTATCTCCTACAATGGTACCCACTATCCGCTTCAGATTACGGATAAGGTCACAACTGAAGCTCCTCATTTCGTTGAATTGGAACATCACCAGCCATCTACTTTGTCAGAGGTGATGTATGATAAAATCTATGATATCACAAAGGATGCACTAAACTCATTGGGGCTGACCAATGGTGCATCTCATTCTGAATATAAAATTACCAAAGAAGGACGAATAGCTATCATGGAAATTGGTGGCAGGATGGGTGGTGACTTTATTGGATCGGATTTGGTTCGATTGTCAACGGGTTATGACTTTGTAAAAGGGATTATTGATGTGGCTTTGGGGAAATTTGAAACACCTATCAAAACTATCAACATGTGTTCTGGCGTTTTTTTTCTTTCTAAAGAAACTGATTATTTGAAATCGATAATTGAACATTACAATCTTTATCCTAAAATAGTTGAGGCAGCTATTACAAGTAAAGAACTCAAGAATGTTCAGTGTAGTGCTGACAGAAATGGATATGCAATTTATCAATCAAATACTAGAATAAGACTAGACAAAAATGGAATCAAGTAGATTAGGACTCTATTACGAGGAGTTTGAAGTTGGGGCCGTAATAAAGCACAACCTTTCAAAGACAATATTTGAGTGTGATAATAACTTTTTTTCACTCATGACAATGAACCATCATCCGGTACATACCAATGTTGACTATGCCTGCAAAAATCAGCATGGGAAAATTCTTGTAGTTGGCACATTGGTATTTTCATTGGCTGTCGGAATAACTGTTCCTGATGTTAGCGGAAAGGCTATTGCAAACCTGGGATATGAAGATATAAAACATCTTAATCCGGTTTTCTTAAATGATACAATATATGTACGCACTAATGTGCTTTCAAAACGTGAATCAAAGTCAAAGCCTGACCGTGGAATCGTGTACGTTGAGAGTATAGCATTCAATCAAGATGGGGTTGATGTACTGTCGTTCAGACGCAATGTTCTTGTCAAGAAAAGAGACGTGTAACACGAACCATATATGAATAATTACGATTATCTTATGCGCAGTCTAATGTTTGTACCTGCGCACAACCAGAAATTACTTGATAGTTCTGTTCGTAGAGATGCTGATGTTCTACTACTTGATATTGAAGATTCAGTACCAGTCTGTGATAAACAGATGGCTCGCGATAATATCAAAGAGTTTGTAAAGCGTGATGATCTGAATGGAAAACTGATTTTTCCTCGCGTGAACGATCGAGAGAGTGGAGAGTTGTTGAAGGATTTGTACCAGCTTTCAATAGATGGCGTTACAGGCTTTATGTATCCCAAAGCAACAAATGGAGAGGATATCTACTTTGTTGGAAAGTTGTTAGAAACAATTGAGTACGAGAAGCATATACCTGTTGGTACATATAAGATAATTCCGTTGATTGAAACTGCAGGAGCAATCGTAAATATTAAAGATATCTGTACTGCTTGTCATCGTGTGTGTGCCGTTACTTTTGGTTGCGAGGATTATGTAACAGATATTCGTGGAAAGCACGATTCTGACGGTCAAAGTATCTTTTTTGCCCGTAATGAAATAGTGAATGCGGCTCGTGCAACAGGTATTATTCCTATTGATACGGTTCATATCAAGGTACAAGACTTGGACGATTTGGAAAAGAATCTGAAACTTGCAAAAAACTTAGGCTTTGAAGGTATGCTTGTCCTGAATCCTAAGGAATTGTCTCTTTGCCACCAATATTTTTCTCCTTCAGAAGAAGAAGTTGCATGGGCATCTGAAATGGTTGAACTTGCAGAAGAAGCTGTTCGTGAAGGTAAGGGCGTCGCTGTAAAGGATGGAAAATTTATTGGCCCGCCTATGGTGAAAATGGCAAATAATATTTTGGCAAAACATAATCAGATTCTTGCACGTCAGGTGGCAAATTGTAATGTAACACAATAAGTTGTACTGAATAAAGAGTATGTATCTCCAAAACTTAAGGATATTGAAAATACAATAAAAGAAATGAGCAAGAAAGTATTAATATTAGGTGGATTGGGCAATGGATCTATAATTGCCAACGCAATTAAACATGCAAATTCATTAGGCTATAACGAGTGGGTGTGTGAAGGTTTTTTAAACGATCGTGCTGCAATAGGTGAGTATATTGATGACTTTCCAGTACTTGGCGGTATTTCTGATATCATGAAGTTTGTGGAGAAAGATTATTACTTTATTAATACAATTCTTCGTATCGATGGACAGGAAGAGCGTATCACAATGTTTGAGAATCTAGGCTTGACTGAAAGCCGTCTTGCAACATTTGTTCATCCAACCGCATATATTGCACCAAATGTTGTACTTGGTGCCGGTACCGTAATCATGCCACAAGTGTGTATATCTTCGGGAACCAAGTTCGGAAAGAACTGCCTTGTCATGGTAGCTGCAACTGTTGGACATGACAATACAATCGGTGATTTTGTACACATTGCTGCCCAGGCATGTGTTGGTTCTTACTTGAAAGTGGGAAAAGGAGTTCATTTTGGGTTAAATTGTACTGTACGAGAGAATCTTACGATTGGAGATTATTCTACTATAGGCATGGGGGCTGTTCTTACAAAAGATGTTGCAGAGAAAGATATTTGGGTCGGTAATCCGGCGAAATTTTTAAGGAAAGCAGAATAAAACGAAATGTTATGACTACAATACCCTTTAATAAGCCCTATTTGACAGGTAAAGAGGCACATTACATGTACCAGGCCGTTTACACGGGTAAACTGTCAGGCAATGGTTACTTCACAAAGAAATGCGACAAATTCTTTGAAGAAAAGTACGGATTCAAAAAATGTTTGCTCACCACAAGCGGCACTGATGCTCTTGAGATGTGTGCAATGCTCTGTGAATTGAAGCCGGGTGATGAAGTTATTGTACCTTCATACACTTTTGTTTCTACAGCCCTTGCATTCCTACGCGAAGGCGCTACGGTAATTTTTGCTGATTCAATGGACAGCAATCCGAATCTTGATGCTGGGAAACTGGAATCATTAATTACTCCTAGAACAAAGGTAATTGCGCCTGTACATTATGCCGGTGTGGCATGTGATATGGATGCCATTATGGCGGTTGCCGAGAAGCATAATCTGCTTGTTGTAGAGGATGCAGCTCAGGCCGTTGATTCATACTATAAGGACAAACCTCTTGGCGGCATCGGACATCTTGGAGCCTTCTCCTTCCATGAGACCAAAAATATTACCGCTGGTGGTGAAGGAGGTCTGTTGGTAATCAATGATGAAAGATTCATTCGTCGTTCTGAAATCCTTTGGGAGAAGGGGACCAATCGTGCGGAGTTCTTCCGTGGTGCTGTGAATAAATACGGATGGGTGGATATGGGCTCTTCTTTTCTGCCATCAGAAATCAATGCCGCTTTCCTGTGGGCACAGTTGGAGAATCTGGATGATATTCAGGATAAGAGAAAAAGCCTTTGGAATCACTATTATGCCAACCTACAGGGATTGGCTAGCAAAGGTATGATTCGCGTGCCTCAGATTCCTAGCTATGCAACCAACAATGGCCACATGTTCTATCTGGTATGCCGTAATCTCGAGGAACGTACAGGTTTGATAGCATATCTCAAAGAGCATGGGGTAGGAGCTCCTTTCCACTACTTGAGCCTGCATAAGAGCGACTATTATGTCAATAATTACGGACAATATGTCAAAGAGCTGCCTCTCTGCGATATGTATGCTGACTGTTTGGTCCGCATGCCTATGTTCTATGAATTGGAGCTTGAGCAGGTGGATGTTATTTGTGGCCATATAGATGATTATTTTCATCTTGGAATAGAAAAATGAGAATTCTGCTTCTATCCTCAGCTGACCCAACCGTCGGACCGGGCATGTTAGTCTCGGATGCCAAAAATAGGCTTGAGAATGGCGGTCACGAAGTTGTTGTCTATACAAAATATCCCGTTGCCGGTCATCCGGAGTTCAGGTATATTCTTTCTCCAGAAACAAAGTTTCAATCAATAGTCAGGAGAGCAAAGGATTATTGGTTGAATCATGTTCAGAAAAGGACTTACATGTTCTATTATACAAAGGAAACCAGGCCTCCTGTAAATTCCGATTTGGTTGTTAGCCGTATAGAAGGAGAGTATGATATGGTGTATATTTATTTCCTTCACAAATTGTTGAGTTTCCAGACAATCAAAAAATTACATGATAAGTATCCTGTTCCTTTTGTTTTATGCGGTGTGGATAATTGGCCGTTTACCGGCGGATGTCATTTTGTAAATGATTGCAAGCGATACACAACAGGTTGTGGAAAATGTCCTGGAATCCGTTCTCATCGTTCGAAAGACTTTACTTACTTTAATGCCCACTATCGCAGAGCCGTAGTAGATGAAATAAAGCCGGTTTTCACATGCAATGGTGCAACAGAAGAATACTATACCAATAGTTTTGTGACGAAAGGTCATTTGATTTCCAAATCGATTGGTGCATGCTTGGATGAGAACTTCTTTAAACCGAAAGATAAAACGGAATTACGTAAGCAATTTTCAATTCCTGATAAGTATCGTCGCATCTTAATGTTTGGTTGCCAATCATTGTCAGATAAGCGTAAAGGCATGGATTTACTTGTGAAATCTTTGAAAATAGTATTTGACAGGATGCCTGAATCTGACAGGAAATCAATCTTTGTTATTTCTGCGGGTAAGCATAATGACGCTTTACCTAATCAAATACTCTTTGATTATAGAGAATTCGGATTTGTGGATATGACGACACTGTCAGACTTATATTCTTTGGCAGATGTTTATTTGAGCCCTTCGGTCATTGACCCGGGCCCTATTATGGTTAATCAGGCTCTCATGTGTGGAACGCCTGTTATAGCATATAATATTGGTACGGCTTTGGATGTCGTAAAAGACAGGGGTACAGGATATTGTGCTACTGTTCCAGACTATAAGGATTTCGCAGACGGCATTTCACGTTTCCTTGAAATGAGCGATGAAGAGCTGCATGGAATTTCACAAAGGTGCAGGGAATTCTCATTAGAAACATCCTCAAATAAGAGCAAAGAGGGCAGGGTAATGAAAATATATCAAATGTGTATAGAAAATAAATAAGGATGACATATTTTTATATCCTTTTTGTCTTATTATTGTTTTTTTCTTTCTTTCTTCGGAAAAATAAGGAACTGGGATTATTTATGTTATTTCTGATGGCATTTATGTGTGCCTTCAGAGGGATTGATGTTGGGTCAGATACAATTAACTATTGGAATAATAAATTTACTAGTAATATAGGTGATGATATAGAGTCTAGCTACGATGTGGAGTTTTTATTTGTTTTTTGGACCAATCTGATTAGAGACCTTGGTATGAATTCCAGATGGTGTCTCTTTTCATTATCGATTGTTACACTATTATTTCTGGTTCTTTCAGTAAAGCGTTATAGATTGCATTTCAATGTGTCGTATGTGCTTGTTGCATACTTCTTCTTTATTCTTGGTTTTTATGCGATGTCTTTCAATATAGCGAGACAGATAGCAGCGGCGACAATAATATTATATGCTTATTCTTTTCTTGAAGAAAATGGCAAGAAGAAGTATTTGTTTTTCTTTTTTATCATCCTCGCATCTTCAATACACATATCGTCCGTAATCTTTCTGCCGTTTTTCTTTTTGAGAAAGTTGAAGCTCAAATGGTTTTCAGAGCATATATTGATAACAATCATAGCGGTGTCGGGTTTGTATATTGCGGTACAACTATATAAAACCTTGATGCTATCAAACTTGTTTTCGCACCTAAGTGTGTTCTCTTTCTATGAAAAATATGCTGAGCAGACGATTCAGACAAAGGTATCAGTTGTTGGTTTTGTCTTTGCTGTCGCAGAGTTTGTTGTTCTGCTTTTCTTTTTTCGTAAACTATCCAAGATGGGTTCGAATACACTTGCTTCTCTTTTGTTTCTTTCCATTGCTATTACAATTATTCTGAGCGCTTTTTATGGTAATATTTACAGACTGCGAATAGGTTTAACCATTGTTGAACCTATCGCATTGGCAGTAGTTCTTTCTGGTAAATCAAAATGGTCAGGTAGAAACCTGATTCTATTTATGGCAACTTCTCTCCTGTTTGGGTATGAGGCTCTATCTTCACTGGCTGGAGGTGCATATGAAATCGTACCCTATTACTTTACATTTTAATTATGCAAAAACCTTCAGTGATTCTATTCAAAATCGGAAGCTATATTCCTTCTATATCTATTGAACATCTCAGAAGGGTTCGCATGTGGCTATATGCTGGTCGTATTTCAAAGCGATTCAAGCACCTCGGACATTCTTGTTTTGACCTTCCGATTGAACAACTCAATAATCCGGAGAATATTGAAATCGGAGATGAAAACGAATTTGGTAATCACCTGAGTATCAGTACATGGGGGGGG
Source organism: Bacteroidales bacterium UBA1769 (assembly GCA_002314725.1). Lineage (GTDB taxonomy): Bacteria > Bacteroidota > Bacteroidia > Bacteroidales > UBA932 > Cacconaster. The sequence goes on along the minus strand of DCGV01000083.1, from coordinate 456 downwards.
GTAATCAGGGTAGGAAACAATTGCTCAATAGGTGCTTATGCTCATATTACCGCATCGAATGAGATACTGATTGGAAATCATGTCCTGACTGGAAAGTTCGTGACAATAACAGACAATTCTCATGGAAACGGTACCGTGGGACATCCAATAGAAAGAGAAATATACTCAAAAGGAAAAGTTGTTATAGGGGATGACGTTTGGATTGGAGATAAGGTTACAATACTGCCAAATGTGCATATAGGAAATGGAGCTGTAATAGGTTCAAATAGTGTTGTAACTAAAGATATACCGTC
>DCGV01000083.1:0-140 GCA_002314725.1 Bacteroidales bacterium UBA1769 | reverse complement strand
AATAGTGTATATGCCGGCATACCGGCAAAAATGATAAAAAAGTATGAAAGCCAGAGTGATAGCGTTGTATCTTCCACAGTTCCATCCGATTCCGGAAAATGATTTGTGGTGGGGAAAGGGTTTTACAGAGTGGACAAATG
>DCGV01000016.1 GCA_002314725.1 Bacteroidales bacterium UBA1769 | reverse complement strand
ACTTGGCAATCCCGTCCACGTGCGTTATCGTGATTGCTTCGAGGACTTCATCGGTCTGGAGCCAGCGGCATTCCTGTTCATTGGTCATAAAACCGTTCTCTGTTAGGACGCAAGGGCAGAGGGTATGCTTCAAAATATAGAATCCTTCCTCGTAGTCGATATCACCGTCTGACCAATCTCCTCGAATTTTCATCGAAGATAGATGCATGGCAGCCGCCTTGCCGATGCAGTCGGCCAGCCTGTCTGCGGCAGTATTGCCAACTGATGTGTAGATGGACCAACCGGATGGGGGAGTCCATACTGAACCATTCCCGTATGCATTAAAATGGATGCTGACACATATCGCATTCTCCTTCCCGTGAAGCCGGCACCAGGAATTCACTCTTCTGCACCTCTCTGCCAGGGAAACATCGTTCTCCTCCGGTACCAGCAACTCAGCATCAAAGCCGAGTCCCTGCAGTTTTGCTGTCACCCGATGTGCAACAATGCGATTGTAATAGTATTCGAGGAATTTGCCGTCTGGACTGCGTTTGCCAGGCGTTTCAATGCCGTGGCCATTGTCGATGAGGATTTTCATAGTGCTGTGTATTTTGTACTACAGCAGCTGCCAGATTCCGATGACAAATATAAGAAGAAGTATGCTTCACTTGCCTAAATTTTACGTGCCTTATAGTCTTGTTTAGCGTGGTCTTATCTCTATATTAATTGTCATATTTTACAATATGTTGTAATTTGTAAATATTTTTTGCAACCATATGACGGAAATTTCATAACTTTGGTTTCGTTAAAAAAACGGACAAATGGATAAAGATATCAATCGTATCAAAGTAATTCTTGCTGAAAAGAAACGCACAAATAAATGGCTTGCAGAACAACTCGAAAAAGACCCTGGCACTGTTTCAAAATGGTGCACAAACACTCTTCAGCCCAATCTCGAGACATTGTTGAAGATTGCCGAATTGCTTGATGTCAAAGTACAGGACTTACTTCGCGTAGGAGAATAAATATGAAGACATATATTACACTGTTCAGTTGCGCCGGAGTAGGTTGCTATGGTTTTAAAATGAACAATTTTGACTGTATTGCATCCAATGAATTATTGGAGCCAAGGCTTGCTGTTCAGAAGGCTAACCATAAATGCAAGTACGAATCTGGTTATATCTGTGGGGATGCGACATCTCAGGACACACATAATAAGATATTTTCCCAGATTGAGATGTGGAAGGAAAAAGAAGGACTTAAGCAAGTTGATGTTGTTTTTGCAACACCACCATGTCAAGGTATGTCTACTGCCAATTATAAGAAGAACGATCATGAGCAAGTGAGGAATTCGCTTGTGGTAGAGGCTATTAAAGTAATCAAAGAGATTCATCCCCAAGTCTTCGTGTTTGAAAATGTCCGTGCATTCATGAAATCCACGTGCACAGATGTTTCTGGGGAAGATATGTCAATCAAAGACAGTATATATAAAAACTTGTCAGACGATTATTTTATATATTGGAAAGTTATCAACTTTAAAGACTATGGTGTGCCTTCTAGTCGTCCGAGAACTATTGTTATTGGAACAAACCGGTCTTTGAAAGGTTTAACTCCACTTCACTTATTTCCAACAAGACAGAATGAGATTTTGTTAAAAGACTCTATTGGCCGTTTTAGGAGACTTGGTTATTGTGAGAAAGATCCGAATGATCCATTCCATTTTGCGCGACCTTTTCCTGAATATATGTTGCCCTGGATTAAAGACCTTAAAGAAGGAGAGACGGCTTTTGACAATCCAGATGAAACAAAACCTTGTACGTTTGACAAGGATGGTAATCGCGTCATCAATAAGGGGGCGTATATGGGCAATAAATATAGACGTTTAATATGGAATCGTCCCGGGGCATGTATAGCGACAAGAAGTGATGTAATGTCTTCACAAGACACAATTCATCCTTGTGACAATAGAGTCTTAAGTATTAGAGAGTTGATGGTCTTGATGACAATTCCACACTCTTTTAAATGGACGGACCACGATGATACACTTACAGTATCCACCTCGGATGAATATCTGAAGGAAAATGAAGGTAATATTAGACGCTGCATAGGTGAAGCTGTTCCTACTCAAATAGGAAATGATATTGCAGGCAAGATTTCAAAGATGCTTGACAAAATCCCATTCGCAAAAGTTGATGAAGAATCAACACAAATTGCTTTTGACTCAATTCTACAACTAAATGACGAGACGGATACTGTTAAAGTCAAAATCCAAAGAGATTCTGATATAGACTTTTGTCTGCCTATGATTTGCTCATATTTCTCTCACATAGACCACATTGACATAGACATAGTCGGCGTTGAAGAAAACGATATAAAACATTTGTCTGATAGGATGAGGGAGTTAAATCTTGGAAGTAATACATCAATTGAGGTTTGTCCAATCGCCCAAACCCATAAATGTTATGATGTGATAGTTGGCAACAACATATTCAGATCAGCAAAATTGACGAAGAGAGTTGAGGATGATATTATCCAGTTATCACTGTTTTAAAGCATATTCCATATGATAGATTCAACAGTACTTGATGGCATTATCACTGGTAGGGTAAACCCACATATCTATGCATTTACAACTGAAACGATTCCCAACTACCTCAAAGTCGGAGATACATATAGACCAGTAGAAGTTCGCTTGAACGAGTGGAGGAAATATTATTCGAATCTTAAACTACAGTATAAACATTTAGCGAAGGTAGAAGATGGACGTATTTTCAGAGATCATTCCGTTCATCGTTTCTTAGAAAGTGACTTAGGCAAGGAACGTTTATCCAAAGGCCTTTTCGCATTGGAGTACTTTTCTCGAGAGTTCTTCAAGGGCGCATCTGTTGATGATGTACAGATGGCGATTACAGACATTGAGGCCGATGCTGCGAACAATGGCGGAAAATATCAATTATATTCATCTGATAGACTGCCCGAAATTCATCATTACGAACGTAAGGATTCATATCCATTACGACCTAATCAAGAAGAAACTGTAAACAACTTTATTGAGGCCGTTGAGCATAAAAATCGTACAAATCTTCTGATGTACGCAGTGATGAGGTTCGGCAAATCTTTTACTGCAATGTCTTGTTCGCAAAAAATGAAAGACTGCAACATTACCCTTGTTGTATCTGCAAAAGCTGATGTGCGAATAGAGTGGAAGAAAACCGTTGAAAGCCATATTCGATTTTCAGATTATGTGTTTCTAGAAAAAAGAGACCTGGCGTCTAATGACGATGCAATATCTGATGTGCTGGCAGAGGGTAAGAGGGCTGCAATCTTTTTGACCCTACAGGATTTATGCGGAAATGAGATCAAGCAATGTCACAAGCAATTGTTCGAAACTGATATTGATCTTCTTATAGTTGACGAAACGCATTTTGGAGCCCGCGCTGCACAATTGGGGAAAATTCTTGAAGACGCCGGTTTAAAGTCAAAGAAAGAGATACAATCGGAGATGGCGGCAATAGATGTTGAAGAAGATTCAGACACGAATGATGCCATTGTTAAGCAGTTGAATGCTCGCGTTAAGCTTCATCTTTCTGGAACTCCGTACCGCATACTGATGGGTGACGAGTTCGAAAAAGAAGATATCATCGCCTTCTGTCAATTTACAGATATAGTTGAGCTCCAACAGCAATGGGAAGAGCTTCGCATTGCAGCTGACGAACTCGACGAAAATGGAAACGATATACCTGAATGGAAAAATCCATATTTTGGATTTCCCAAGATGATTCGTTTCGCGTTTAAGCCAAGCGAAGCTGCAATAAGAAAAATAGCAGAACTTAAGAAGCAGGGGTATACAAGTACTTTTTCTGCTCTGTTTAGACCAGAGTCTATTACTATACAGGCAGATGGCTCGCATAAGAGATTTAAGCATAAAGAAGAAGTTTTGGATCTTCTGTCAATTATTGATGGTTCCAAAGAAGATGACAACATTCTAAGTTTCTTGAATTACGAAAAAATTAAAAATGGTGACATGTGCCATCATATGGTTTTCGTTTTGCCGTATAGGGCATCATGCGACGCTATGGAAGCCTTATTGAAAGATTGCAGCGAACAGTTCATCAACTTGTCTGAATATGAAATTGTTAACATATCTGGCGTAGACAACAATGTTCTGTCGTTGACCACAGAACAAATAAAGGATAGAATACTAAATGCAGAGTCGGAAGGTAAAAAGACCATTACGCTAACAGTAAACAGAATGCTTACTGGTAGTACTGTGGAGCAATGGGACACAATGCTGTATTTCAAGGATACTGCGTCGCCCCAAGAGTATGACCAGTCAATTTTCAGGCTGCAGAATCAATATATAAAATCTTATATTGACGAATCTGGTTCAGAGGTGAAATTTAACATGAAACCTCAAACTCTTCTTGTAGATTTTGACCCTGATAGAATGTTTCGTATGCAAGAACTGAAATCTCAGTTCTATAATGCTAATACAGAGGAACGAGGCAATGACAAACTGGAGGAAAGGATACAGAAGGAGTTAGATATTTCTCCGATAATTGCAGTCAACCATAACAAATTAGCACAAGTTACACCTGCAAATATTATGGATGCTGTCCGAAACTATTCTCAGAACAAGAGTATAGCGGACGAATCCCAAGACATACCCTTTGATTTTTCTCTCCTTGATATTGCTGCATTTCGGGCAGAAATAGAAAGCTTGAAAGCCATTAATAATTCAAAAGGAATAGAAATTCGTCCTATCACAGATGAAGATGTTGATAATTTAGAAATTCCGGATACGAACACAGCCAAGACAGGTAAAGAACACGAAAGAGATTCTGATTCCGATAGTAATGACGCAGAAAAAGATGATAACGAGGAATCCATTGCGAAGAAATTCGCCACGTACTATTCAAAAGTTTTGTTCTTCGCTTTTCTGACCGATAACATTGTACGGAACTTAAACGACATTATTATCAGCATAGGGAAAGATAATAATGATCATAGGATTGCTAAAAATATTGGCTTGAAGCTTTCTATTATGAAGCTCATGCAACAAAAATGTAATGCTTTTGTACTTAGCAAATTAGACTATAAGATTCAGAGTATTAATGAGTTGGTTAGGGACCAGTCTCTTGAGCCGATTAAGAGGGCGGAGGTCGCTATGATCAAATTTGCAAGACTCTCCAACTCGGAGGTAGTCACACCTTCCTTATTGGCTGACGAGTTGGTAAATCTTCTTCCTGCGGAAAGCATTTCAGAGAACCGCATAATCCTGGACCTATCATCTGTTCAAGGTGAAATTGCGTGTGCAATGTGCAGAAAGTATGGTGAATACGTAAAGGATAAAGTATTCGCGGTACCAACATCGTCGCTTACATATGAGCTAACGAGAAAAGTTTACCGGCTACTGGGAATGCCTCAAGGTCACATATTTGATTTTTACGCCAAAGATTTGATATCACAGGATTCAACAGAAAAGATTGAGAGATTGAAAAGAGTCCAACCTACGATTGTATGTAGCGTGCCTCCTTTTACAGAGAAAGCGGACGGCGGACGCGGCGATGGTGGGAATGCAATATATCAAAAGTATTTCAATTTGGCCAAAGATAGTATTATGCCACGTTATATTTCAATGATGACTCAATCTACATGGTTTACTGGCGGTAGAGGAGACGGATTGGATGCTTTTCGTGATTATATGCTTTCTATAGGTAATTCAGACCACCATATTGTTGAGATGCATGACTATCCAAATATTGAAGCATACATAAAGGGTGTAACCACTTTACGTGGAGGTGTCTGCTTGTTCTTGTGGGACTCAGAATATAATGGAGATTGCCTTTTAATCAATAGGATAAATCACCATGACTATCCTATGAGACGGCCCTTGCGCTATGAAAATGATACTTATCATGCTGATTTTTTAATTCGCTGGAATAAGGGCTTATCTATACTTGAGAAAGTTCTTAAAACTGATAAGGTATTCCTTCCTGACAATGGTCTTATGAGGCGCCGTAATCCATTTGGATTTATTGAAGGGAAGGTAAATGGCAAAACTATTGACGAGTTCTTGATAGGTAAAAAGAAATCAGTATCAAGAAAAACTAAGGTTTATCTGAAGAAAGGTCATATTGGATATGCACTCGACAGAGAATTTTCGAAGGAAAAACTTGGTTTATTAAGAGATTGGAAAGTTCTAATAGCTAAATCAAGTTCTGGGACAGATGAGATTCCTCATCTAGTAATTAGCGAACCAATAATATCCGAACCAGGTTCAGTAACTGCACATACTCACTATGCTATAGAAGGAGTGTCCAATAGGAAGGAAGCCGAAAATCTTGCTGGATATTTAAAGACAAAATTTGCAAGATTTATGATTAATCTTCTTAGAAGCAACCAGAACATGAGAGTGGATATGTACCAGTT
>DCGV01000098.1 GCA_002314725.1 Bacteroidales bacterium UBA1769 | reverse complement strand
ATGTACTCTGCCGGACGCTTTCGCATATTCGGCATCTTCTCCCGGATGTCTGGAAGGAGCCAATGGAAGAAGTGAATCAATAACCATATTGGATATGACTCAGGCGAGACGAGACTCCCGCCTTGACTTCAACGCCGACCGATTGACGTCAATCCGGAATTGTTTACCCAAATTCATCATAGTAGGGCAGCGGGATAATTAGATAAAGGGTGCTGTGATTATTATAGAATAGATTAGTTGTCGCTGCTATTTTTCTTGTAGTTCTCAACCTGCTCCATGACTTGCTTAAATACCTCTGGACTATATTGTGGAGGATACCCACCCTTGATAAGACAGATTTTTATGTCGAACTTCAACTGATTTCGTACTATACTATTGTTCAGCCAGTCTGCGAAGCTGGATTTTGTGTCAATAATTTCCTTGATTTTCTTAGCTAGGCTCTTACACTTGTCATTAACCACAATTCCGTCAATGGTCTTATCTTCTCCATAAACGAAATTGTAATCATCACGAAGCTTGACAAGGATATCATAGAATGCTTTTTCCTCAAACGTGAGGCCCATCTTACGGAAACTATCTCTATCCACATTCATGCTCTGAAGAATCTCAAGTGCCTGCTGCGTTGCATTTGCAATAATTTCATCTGAAGCACGTTCCTGAGCTTCGCCAGCTTGTTCTGTAGTCAATTTTTTTCGTCGATTGTGGTATTGTTTAATCGTTTCCTCAAGCATCTCTTGATATTTCTTCGCCGCAACCTGATTAGTCTTGCCGTAGTCTCGAATCTGCTTCTTAAGCATCTTCACCAGCATTTCAAGTTTTGTCGCTGGCATCTTGATATCAGAAAGGCGATCAATGAATTCTGGCCCGAAAATATCTACCTCGTCACCTTGCTGGAGCACGCTTTCGACCTTGTTGTATTTAAGCGCCTCCTCAACCATCGTGGCCACATAACGATTCATAGTCTCGGCGTCAATATCGGTTGTTCCACTCATCTTGCGAACGAAGCCGGCAATTGCCATGAAACTCTGAGCAAGAGCAGATTCTTCATCATTAAGAACACCAGAGGGCTGGCAAATGTCATATGCAGCACGCATACGCTTCACCAACTGAAGGAAGTAGTTCTTAAATGGTATCTTCTTGACAGACTTGCCGTCATCGGTAACAGAATTCAGCTCAAGAGTAGACTTGAATACATACTCCGCTGCTTTTGCGAGGAGTTCGTACCTCTTGATAGGATTAGTGTTAGGATCGATGAATGGCTTTAGGTCATATCCAGCAAAGAGACCTTTTATCATTTCAAGAATCTCTCGGAAGGCGTTCTTTGCTTGCTCCACATCGTCTGTTGACGGACCAGTGTTTTGACCTCCATTCCCATTTCCATTACCGCTACTATATCTACCCATAGCCTGGAGCATATTTGTCCTGATACCGATATAGTCAATAATCAAACCATAATTCTTCCCAGGATACTTGCGGTTTACACGACTTATAGTCTGAATAAGGCCGTGCTTCTGCAGAGGCTTATCATTGTATAGATATGTAAGGCAAGGAACATCAAAGCCTGTAATCCACATATCCACAACGATGACTATACGGAAATTGGACTTCTCCTGTTTAAAGGACGCATCCAGTTCGTCACTACGCACGTCATTTTTGACTCCTCCGAGATAATTGTACATTTCCTCGGGGTCATTGCTACCAACACTGGATACCATAGCAATAGTCGGCATTTCCTTGAGTTTCTTAAGCTCCTCTGTAGTAGCATTGACTCCATCCGGCGTCTTCTTCAGTTCGAACCATTCAGGATACTTTGCTTTGAATTTCTCAAGGAGCGAGTATGCTATTGGTCTGCTTGAGCAGACAATCATTGCTTTCTGAACCCTATCTGGATCATTGACGCAGGCATTGACATAGTGGTCGTGAATATCATCTGCAAGTCTTTCAAGACGATTCGGCTCACCAAGAATAAGCTCAAGGCTACTCATGGCCTTCTTACTTGCTTCAATATCTTCAGAAGTGGCGCCTTCATCCGCACACTTCTTATAATAGGCCTCAATCTCTTTAATCTTCTGACTATCCATCAACACTTTTGCGATTCGAGGGTGGTAATGGATAGGAACAGTGATGCCATCAGCAACAGCCTGATCCATAGTGTAACGGTCAACCTCTTCGCCAAAGGTCTGGTATGTTTCATCTATTGGTGTTCCGGTAAAACCTACGAATGTTGCATTCGGCAACGCCTCACGAAGAACAGTGGCATAAGGGCGAGAAATAACAGCCATCATATTCTTGTCGGAGTCCTCGCTAAACTTTATCTGTTTGGCATTTTCGAGTTGTGTTCGATGAGCCTCATCAGAGAAGCAAATGATATTGCTGCGTTCATTAATCAATCCAATCGGATCGTCCTTTCGGTCGCAGAACTTCTGGATAGTACAAACATAGAACCCACCACTCTCACGTGCTGACAGCTCTTGTCTTAGCTGGCGACGACTCCGAACCTTATAGACTTCTCCGAGAGAAAGAAATTCCTTACTCTTCTCGAATAGTTTCATTCCTTGTTTCTGCAGGTCATCTCTATCCACAATCATGAGGATAGTTGGAGAACCGAGTTCAGCACCGCAGCGCATGGAAAGCTGGCGTGCAAGAAATGCCATTGTATATGTTTTTCCGCAACCGGTTGCGCCGAAATACACGCCACCTTTACCTGTTTTTTCTCTCACTGATTTTTTGATACTCTCGCGCAAGAGCCTGGTTGCAAAGAACTGAGGGTAACGACACACTATCTCCGCCTCCTCATTGTCAAAGTTTACATCCTGGAAGTACACATAGTCGCGAAAGATTTCAAGGAAACGAGCAGGCCGATAAACTCCCTGTATCATGTACTTCGTGTCTTCCAGAGCGCTGGTTGAAATTGGAGAATCATTCTCCACCCTACGCCAAGAGTAGAAATGTTCATAAGGAGTGCGTACTGTTCCAAGCTGAGTCTTTACGCCATCACTAATACACGCAAGTGGGCAATAATGAAGTAGATGTGGAATGTCACGCCAGTAGCGGATACAAATCTGCTCGTATGCTTTCTCAATTGTTGCAGACTCGTCAGCCGGATTCTTAAGCTCAATAACACACAGAGGTAGGCCATTGACATACAACAAAACATCAGGACGGCGATCCTTTATCTCTCCGTTGTTGGTGTAGTTGACAGAGAACTGGTTTACTACTTTGAAAAGGTTGTTCGTAGGCGTTTCAAAGTCAATGAGGCGTATGAGGATTGCCTGCGATTGTCCTTCCGGGGTATACAGAAGACCGTTAACAATCCAGTTATATACTTTATGCAGGATTGCGAACTCACTCTCAGCACCAACAAGGCATACCTTGTCAACGATGCTCTGAATATCAGAATCCGACAAGGCATAACATGTCTTACCGAGGAATTCCTTCAGGTCGGCAAGATTCAAAACGTCAGTGCCTTTTACTCGCGAGATATCCTTACCCGGTAGATATTCCCACCCCTCTTTCTCAAGGTATGCAATGAAAGAACTCTCGTATTCGCTTTCGCAAAATTTACCGTAATAATTACTCAGTTTGGCCATATGATTCGAAAAGTATATTAGTCATTTTCTCCTGATGTTCTTGCATATCATCATAGTTCCACTCCATTCCTTTCTGACGATCAAGTTTCTTGCTATGGATTTCAAAGAGATTATCCCGACACTTCTGCAGCATTATCCTGAACTTCAGCGATGCGACGCTAACCTGATCAGATTTTCCATCCAAATAACGGTCAAATTTCGTATTCGGGTCAAGGTCGGAACCTGAACTGTTTGCATCCGCACCAATCATTGCAAAGTTGCCGAAACAGTTTATCTGTTCAGTACTGACCGTATTCTCCGTGAGATCCTTCGGTCTGACAGCTTTAGCCTGAGGGTAATAATGTTCAAGACTCTTTCGGGTACGTGAGAAGTAAAAATCATTAAACACGTCCAACCCGAAATCGCTACAACCCAACTTGGCAAAGAATTCATTCCTCTTTTTTGATCCAGGCTGTGCCTGAGTTCCCCTCAGCTCATCGGCATATTTCTTCCAAATCCTATAGTCCATGTAATTGAACACAAACAATGGAATCTCGCGGCTTCCGAGAGTATAAATGCTGTTGAAGATTTCATATATATCATCATTGACCTCGTCCAACTCCAAATTGAGTTTATCACCTACCAGGATTGTGTTGTCAAACGCGTTCGGCACCGGTTGATTCCTTTCATTCAGACCATCTCCATTGAGATAAACATCGAAGAAATACTTATCCGCGAGCTGCCGAAGGAATGTCAAAAAATGATTCTCATCTGGATCCTCGAAAAGATGGATAAGGCAGTAGAACAGATAATTCTTTCTCTGTTTGGCGGTGAAAGCCACCTCGAACATTGACAACAAATGGACTATCTCATGCTGCTCTGTAGTGTTATCACCAAGTAGGTTCTTAGGATAGAAGTGACTTTGCTTCTTGTCGTAATAGTAATACTCCACATGCCAAGGATTATCACCTTTCTGCTCTCTGTCATTCAAAGAATGATGAACAATGTAATTATCAAGGAAATACCTTGCCCAAAGTAGATTATACGCAAATTCACGAGTGAACTCAGCTTTATCGTCAGACGCTTTTATAGCTTTTTCAAACTCATTGAGAAGTTCCTTGTCATCAAGTATGAATTCTTTAGGATCAAATCCGTCTGTTCCAATAAGAGTAAGCTTTAGGACAATAAGAAGAAAGTTCGGGAAATCAATAATGGGCTGGAAGTTATCATTCGACACCGAAGATCCGTCACTGTCAATCCCCTCTGTCGATCCAGAGAGAAGATCCATTATTGAACTTTTTCCATCATCTAAATTTTGATCTGGGAGTTGAGAAAAATCATCTATGATGGGATAATCATAGTTTTTACCGAAAACAGATTCATATTGAAACCTGTGCTGAATGAATACGTTCATTTCACTGCAGGCTTCCCAAACTCTACTGAACTTGGCAAGTTCACCTTTGTCATTTAGTGCTTGACTCAACTCAGACTTAACGATCTCATGTTTCTCGAGTTGCTCTCCACGCGAGTTCATCACCTCAAAGTAGTGATTAAGATCAACATCTTTTGGGACACTGTAATGTATGATATGAACATAGTGAAGAAAATAATGCTCAAAGGAGATCAAATCCTCTTTATCGATGACTGAACAAAGCGCATTCGAGGCATAGGAATAACCATGGCGAATGCCCAAATCCACCTCATCACCGAAATTAGGAAGATTCTTTATTGTTTCAGCGGAGGCATGCCTTGCTGTGTATGTCAGTTTATTCCTTATAGAATCTTTCCCGAGGGCTTTTAATATGATATAGATCGTCGTCAGACGCTGCTGCCCGTCAATAACCTCATGAACGTTATCTCCTCGCTTATAGGTCACAAGAGTTCCGATATAATATGGAGCGGTCTTATCTTTCCTGTATGAGTCATATACATCCTTTATCAGATCGGTTATCTCATCTTCTTCCCATGCATAATTCCGTTGATAGATAGGGATCTGATACACACACGGTTCCTGGCTATCGAAATAGACCTGAGAAATTGACTGTTCTTCCAATGGCAATGTGTTTTCCATATCTATTCAGAATAAAATGTGTTAGTACCAAAGAAGTGCATGTATGAGTAATAAACTCCATCAGCGTCCTGGATGTTCACCTTCCCTTGATCAATATCGTTCTTTGCAGAATTATCTTTAATATCAGTCCTAGAAAGTGGAGTTAGTCTGTCTGCAAGAGCACTTAACAGAGAAACCGGTGTATCAGAATCTGCAATCAGTTTGTAGATATTAACAGAGTTCCTCTTGTAATCGTGTCCAAGGATATAATTCTGTGCAGACTGCCATCCAAGATGGGAATACTGGGCTCGTAAAGAATACGCCCATATGAATGCATACACCAAGAACTGTTCGAACATTTCTCTGTCCACTTTTGTCGGATAAGTTGCAGGGCAGAAACGGTCAACATATAGAAGCAGTGCTGTATCAAACAGAAGTCTCGCTATCTTATTGCCCTTTCCCTTGCTGTAAAAACTGTCAAGAGTCTTTACTATGACGTTTCCATTGACATAAAAGCCTTCATACTTGCTGTTGTCCTGTATGTCCTTCAAGATAGCATAATAATGCTTTGTATACTCAAAGAACGGTTTGCCGGCAATGATAGGCGTATTGAGCTGAAAGGCATTGACCTCTCTCATTCCCGACACGAAAGGCATAGCAGAAGAATTGATAAACTGTGCATATGAAAAAGCACTCTTGTAGAATTGAGCGTATGGAGTCCTTGCGAGTTTCGTGATACCCTTGAATTTATAAATGTTATGCTCGTCAAGTTTGTATGCCCAATTCCCGTTTATCCACTCCTTTAGGCGGTAGATATAATCCCCAAAGAAGACAGCTAGGTCTTTTTGGTGTATCTTCTCCCATTCGTTGACAATCTTCTCTGTCTCCTCCTGGCTTACATCGCTCATCTCACGTAGGTGGAAAGCTTTCAACAGATCATGAGGATACAGGGACTTGCCACGAGCATTCTGAGAATCAAAGAACTGGAAAGCCTCGGACACATCATCAGTTATGACAACGATAAGTTCGCACTGTGACTCAATATAGTCTCTGAGTCTCTTCATTTCTCGTTTGTGCTCTGAACTCTCGTCACCATTATCACTGTTGTTGCACACTCTACGCCTGAATGCATTCAGGTTGTTTGGTATATTATGGTGGCTGAACTGGTTGTCATACACCCGCTGTTCCAGGAATTTAATCTTCCGCCTATCTTTCTTATCCTCAAGCTCATATAAAGCATAGAGGAGGAGAGAAAAAGTAATGGTGCGTTGCTGACCATCAACTATGTTATATCGGAGAAATCCATTTTCATCGGTATCTTGATGGAGGATAAGAGTACCTACACGGTAGACCTCTTTGTTGTTGTTGCGGGCGTCAATTATGTCATCCAGCAGTTGGATTGCATTACGGGCCGACCATTTGTATGGCCTTTGGTAATCTGGGATGGTAAGAGTGACATCTTCAATGGGTTTGCCATCCTTTTGACGGGTTATCTTGCCGTCAAGAAGCAAGTCGCCAATCTTTGTGATGGCCAGTGTGAGATTATTCTTTGACATATAAAGACATGACTATGATGAGTGTGCTGCCTTTTGAATCAAAGCAGGACATATGGTTTTTAACTGCTCCCGGGCTTGAAAAGCAATTAGCTTAGCCTCTTCATAGCAACGGTAGAGATTCACAATAGACTCTTGAACATCTTTAGGCGGAAGGGGGATTTGTGTTCTGCACATCTCCGACCAATCAAAGGTTTCACGCGCTGATCCCCATGAATTGAACCTTGCATATCTGTCGAATTCAGGACGGTTTAACATAATAAAAAGGTATTCAGGGATTAATTCATTAGTTTTAACCTTGAAAGTAGTATAGATTGATGATACCAAATATGAGACTCCCGAATTGTTATATGCGAGAGCAATTTTATCTCCTCTTCGCGATGTGTCTGCCACATAAACAAACTCTGTTGGATTGATTACTTTATATGATGAAAGTGAAACACCTGCAAGATTTGCTTTTGTGTCAATCAACTCTTTATTAGTACTGATTCCTCGAACATCTGTCTCCTTGTAATGATTTTCATCATTCCTAATATCAGTCATCTCTATTAAATCACCAAGGGCCCCAATTGAGTACTTTTTCTTGCAATCCACAATGAAAGCCAGACAAGCATCTGACAGTGGTTTCAAAAGCGCCTCGTTCTCTTCGGCAAGGATCTTGAGACCATTGTAAACCGCGACCAGCTCGCGTTGAGTCTCAATTGAAGGTAGAGGTACTTGCGTTCTACACATCTCACTCCAATCAAAAGTTTCTCGAGCACTACCCCAAGAGTTGAAACGTGAATACCTATCGAACTCTGGACGGCTCAATAACAAGAATAAGTATTCCGGCAATAATACATTTTCGTCTTTGCACTTAAATGCTGTGTATATTGAAGACACCAGATAAGCTTTTTCAGAATCATTTAGGGCCAATGCAACCTTATCACCCCTTCTTGAAGTATCGGAAACATAAACAAATTCATGTGGGCGAACGACTTTATATGATGTCAATGAAACACCGTCAAGATTGGCTTTTGTTTCGATAAATGCTTTTCCTGTACTAATACCACGAACATCATTCTCGCCATACATTGCCATGTCGTTACGTTCATCACATTCAACGATATACTCCCCAAGAGATATAATAGGTGAGCTTGTATTATGATTCTGGAAGTTACTTGCACTCATATCCTAAACCATTGAATGCGTCTTTAATCATGCTCACATTGTCGCTGTGGCGTTTTAGAAGTGAAGTCACATCAGCTGATGCGGTTGTAAGTACTGCATTGTAGTCAATGTTGCTATCCCTGTCTACAAATTCAATGTAACGAGAAGGTACAAGGCTAAAATCATTCTCCTTGAGTTCGTCAAGAGAAACAGACCGGTAAAGTTCTGGCTGTGCATACGAATTACTATCAACGCTTTCTTCCTGCCATAAATGGTAGATGCTTGTTGCTTTTTCAATTTGAGAAGAAGTCAGCTGAAATTTCTTCTTCTGCATATTCTTGACTGCATTATCCCATTCGTCACCAGTCCACGAGCGAAGGTCCATAAAGAGAATCTCGCCAGCACGGTTGCGAAGTTTTCTGCCATCAAGTTCACCACCTTTCTTATTCATGTTAAGAACCCAAAGGGTAACAGAAATATCTGTGGTGATGAACAGTTCTCGAGGAAGTACACATATTGCTTCAACTCGGTCCTTCTCGATAAGTTTCTGACGGATAACCTTAGCTGTTCCATCGGTATCGCCGAGAGCACCATTCGCAAGCAAGAATCCGGCAACGCCCTTATTAGGCTTCAGGTGACTGAGCATATGAAGAATCCAAGCGTAGTTGGCATTACTGTCAGGTGGAAGTGCGAAATCTGTCCACCGAGAATCATCCTTCATGCTGTCCTCATACCAACCTTTGAGATTGAACGGAGGATTAGCCATGATATAATCGAAATAGAGCCCCTTATGGAAGTCCTTGCGGAATGTGCTCTCACCTTCATCGTTGAGATGGTGAGATAAGCCACGCAGAACAAGGTTCATCTTAGCAAGACGCAAGGTGGCATCCTCTTTCTCCTGGCCATACACATTAATCTTGCTGATATCACCGCGCTTTGACTCAATAACACGAGAACTCTGGATGAACATTCCGCCGGAACCACAGCACGGGTCGTATATTGTGCCATCGAATGGTTGTATGAAAGAGGCAATCAGTTCCACCACATCATGTGGAGTATAGAACTCGCCATCTTCCTTGGTTGCGTTTACCGCGAACTCTTTAAGGAAGTATTCATAGACGTAACCAATTAGATCCCTCTGCTCACCAAACTTCTTGTGGGAAATCTTATTAATTTCATCAACTACCTGTTTGATATCATTGGGGGCAAGATTCTTTTGGGTGAATGTACCCTCAATAAAGCAACCTTTTAGGTCCTTGCTGCTCTGCGCGAGAGACCTGAGTGCCGTATCAAGAGCAACATTAAGTTCAGGCGCCGGCGTATCGATAATGTTGCTCCAGCGCGACTCTTCAGGTAGATTGTAAGTACCGTCTGTGAAAGAAGCATCCTCGAAGAACGCCTTAAGAATTTCGGGGTCGTTAATGTCCAGTTCTTGTTCCTTTATCTGTAATTTTAGTTTCTTCACACCATCTTCATACTTTTCCCCGATGAAACGCAGGAAAATAAGAGTAAGCATGAGGTCTCGTTTCTCAAGGAAGGAGCCAGAGTTTCGCGCATTGCGAAGAATGTCACGACACTTAAAAAGGATAGTATCAATATTGAGAGCCTCATCAGCTTTCTTCTTTGTGGTCTTTGCCATATGAATTATCTTACTTGCTTGAAAAGCATAAATTTACGAAAAAATTGCAAATCTTGACAAAAACAGTATGGAAAATTCTCTGATAGACATAAATAAGGTGTGCAACGCTTACGAAACACTTTTGTAATTAAGGAATTTACAACCTTATTAGCAAGGCAAGTTCATCACTCT
>DCGV01000134.1 GCA_002314725.1 Bacteroidales bacterium UBA1769 | reverse complement strand
AGATGAGTACCGAATCTTTAAGGAGAGAGGTGAAACCGAATGTTTCTGGCATCTTATGAATGCCGCATCGTTTGAAATCGATTATTTCATTTCACAAAATCCAGATTTGTTTTACAAGTATATCTCAGACGAAGCCAATGTTGCAGAAAATATTCAATGGGATTATTTATTTGATGTCATCAAACAACTCGCGCAATACGATGAAGATTTTAATACCATCTATAATTTATTTATGGACTGGTATGGTGAAGATTCAACAATTGATGTAAACGAAGGATATTATACTGTTGAATCAGCAATCGCTACCTATAAAGAAAATTGTGATAAATATATTGAATACCGCAATAGACTTCTCAAATAATTTAACGTATATCATTCCGTACAAAAAGACATCTTATGAAAAAAATAACAATCCTTTCAATGACCGTTCTTGCACTACTTACAATCTCTTGCAAGAACACCAAGACAACAGAACCAACTCCAGAAGAAATCGAAGCGCAGAAAGTCGCCTTGGCTGATTCAGTGCTGGCGAAGATTGATGAAATCGCCGACTTTTTTATTGAAGCCACATCAAACGGCATTTCATTTTGCAGTATTGAATTAACTGAAAATGAGAAGGCGATAAAGCCCGATTATCTTCTTGACCCTGCAATTGCAAATCAACTTGTCACAAAGACACAAAAAGTCAATGCATTCGCAATTTATGCAATTGAAAGTGTAATTAGAGACATATATAATATGCCGGTAGATGATGTCAAGGAAGTGATGTCAAAACTTGCCGCCGATATCAACCACCCTATAAATTTCGAAACCATTTATGATAACGGGATATCACCGTCCGAAAAAGTAAGACAATTATATAAAAACTGCAAAGAGAGCGGTGATCTTGCCTATTTCTGGCAGTTTGAAAATGCAATTATGCGTGAAGTTGATTACTTGCTTGCAAAGGATACGGATCTGTATTTTTCCCACATTCCTGAAGATGCCATGAACTCATACGCCATCAAGGGGTGGACTTATTTCTTTGATGCAATAAAAACCCTGGCACCTTATGATGAGGAGATTGCAATGGTACTGAATACAGTTGACCCTTGGGCAGTTAGCGTTGATAATGAGGAAATTACAGCCAAGTATTACTCAACATTGGAACAAACAAAAGAATCCTACAGAAACAACGTATTCAATGTGATTGAGAAGCGCAACGCCCTTGTGTCTCCTGAAAATCATTAACTCAAACGGCCACGTTTGAGGGTGAAATCTGGCGGATTTCATAAAAAATCCTCAAACTGCCATATCAGAGGCGTTTTTCTGGCCGTTTCTGCTAGCACTTTCCCCATATTCATGGCAAAACTGTACTGACACCCCAAAATAGCATACAATTACTTCCGGAAACAATAACATAACAAAATATGAGACGTCCATTATCATTTCTAGCTCTTGCAGCAATCTGTTCTGCAATGATGGTTTCATGCAAGAGCAGACAGTCAGAACCAACACCAGAGGAAATTCAAGCACAAAAAGTGGCATTGGCCGATTCAGTGCTGGCGGAGATTGATGCTTTCGCAGATGAATATTTCGTGGCATCTGGAAATGCTTTCCGCCTTGGAAATTTTGAATTGACGGAAGAAGAGAAGATGGTTAAGCCAGACTATCTTCTTGACCCATCATTTGCCAACACTCTTGCTACTAAATCTCAAAAAGTCAATGCTCTAGCCTATTATATTACAGATTTGTCGGTTAGGACAATTTACGATATGCCTCTTGAAGAGACGAAAGAAGTTATTGCCCAGTTAGCACTAGAACTGAACCATCAAGTTGATGTAAATATTTATACTGATTATGAAATGCCATTGTCTGAGAAAATCAGGAAAGAATATGAAGCGTGCAAGGAGCGTGGTGATGTGGCTTATTTCTGGCAGTTCCAGAATGCTATCTTGCGTGAAACAAAATACTTGCTTTCAAAGAATGCAGATATGTTCTTCAATAAGATTTCCGATGCACAAGTTGCTGAATTTGACAGACGATGGGACAACTTCATAGACGCAGTCAAGGTCCTTTCCGAGTCTGATGATGAAATGAGACTTGTACTTGACAATACATATATCCCTTCAAATAGGGAAGAGTTCGATAATATGTATTATTCCTCAAAGGAAGCTGCAAAAGAAATGTACAAATCGAATAAATTCCAATTTATCGAAAGACGCAACGCCCTTCTACAGTAATCTTCCACCTAGAAATATATTGAAAGGAGGTACAGTTCACTCTGTATCTCCTTTTTTATTGTTCAACACAATAGTATCGCGACGTCAATA
This sequence comes from Bacteroidales bacterium UBA1769, assembly GCA_002314725.1. Taxonomy (GTDB): domain Bacteria; phylum Bacteroidota; class Bacteroidia; order Bacteroidales; family UBA932; genus Cacconaster. The sequence goes on along the minus strand of DCGV01000134.1, from coordinate 3,461 downwards.
AAACACCAATTTCATGTACGTCGCGAACACATTTTACCATTTTTTGTACCAAAACCGTACGCGACGTACATATCAAAGCACTCTCATGTACTTCGCGAACACAACATTGCAGGTATCTTGCTAGAACAAAAAAAATGAACCTACTCCAGAGGAAAATGAGAAGGCGATAAAGCCCGGATGATGAGGAAATTACAGCCAAGTATTATTATTTCCCGTTAATAATTCTCTCGAATGCATCTTGATTATTCGAGATGAACACGCTGAGATCCTTGCAGGTGCGCTTATCATCGCACTGGGCGCAGCTGATGAATCCCTTTGACAGGCAGCACTTGCGTACCTGGCACATTGATGTGCAGAATACAGTCTTGACACCATCGGATAAACAGCCGAGGCAGTTCATATGCTCAGGCTTGATAGTGTCTGTATTATTCAACTGGCACCACTTGGCAGCAGTGCGTGCACGAAGGTCATTGTCGTCATTGACGGTGGCGATTCTTGCGTCGCAAGTTTCGCAATTAAGGCCGCATGGGGCGATAAGATTGTTGATCATGATGTTATATCTCTCTTAATCCTAAGGACTTTAGATAATTATATGTGTCATCGTAAAACTCTGGCAGGCGTGTGGCATCCTCAGGGAATCCGCTGATAGTCTTGTTTCCGTTTCCAGTTGGAACGCATATGACCATGCCAATACGAGCACGTGTCAGAAGAACACGGTATGCGTTAAGCATGTATTTGCGACGTTCAATGCTATTGTCGGTATTTCCAGTTTCTTCTCTCCATGCTGTTTTCCCGTTAAAGTTGAAATATTTCCACGCTCTAGATGTGGAGCCTCCACTACAACGCATATCAGCATCCCAGAGCACGCAAGTATAATCTAATTCCAGACCTTGAACCTGAATCTCAGTTGCAGCATCTTCGAGATAATTAGATGAACGTATGTCGTTCTTGTCTTCCAGAAACCAATGTACGGCATTTTCATCACCTTGTTCCAGAATATCAACTGCTAGTGGTTTGAAGCGAGCCGCAGTTTTCGTTACGAGCACGCCTGTTCTTTGAGTACCGCGGACCTGCTTTCGGAGCCATTCGCGAGCCTTTGTCATATCCCGGGTGAGAACAATAGGGTAGCGGTCTTTGATTTCTCTGTAGATGTCTTTTGCATCTGGATTGAACGAAAGGAGTGAGTGTACGAATGATGAAAGTTTTTCTGCTCTAAATGATCGCAAGCTTACACTAAGATGCAACGAATCTGAATAAGTTACGTGAGGATTTTCTTTAAGTAACTGGTTGACTTTGCCTTCTGCATATTCGGGTTCAGTCAGTTTGTTTGATATATAGACATTCCAGTGGGGGAATCGGTCATTGAGTGCTGCGATCCATTCAGAGATTCCGGCTTCTCCAGTATTTATCTCTTGGCCACCACCGACAAGGCAAATAATAGTAGCCCAGTCTTCCCGTTGATCCAATGACCATATTAGAAAGGCGGCTTCTGAATATGGAAAGTTTGGCACCTTAAGTTTGTTTCCGTATGTACCTCCTCGTCTAAGGTAATCAGCAAGTCTCTTGTGGGTCCAGGAACGTTGAGCTTCGTCGAAGATTGCTACATGTTCAACCTCGCCATAACCGGATTTTGCAAGTTTAATCGCCTTCTCAGGATCAATCTCGAGAACTCCGTTTTCTACAGGATTCTTAATCTTGGCGAGCATATTGTCGCGATAACGGTGGATTATCTGGATAAACTTGCCGACTTCACGTCGTGAGTCAGAAAGATTCTTTCTCTCATTACGTTCACGACATCTTTTGTTATTATCTATGGCTAATGCCTCCGTAAGCACGGCTACCAGTGGTCCGTTCCCGGAAAGGTATACGGCTCCTTCATCTTCGACCAACTTATCTCCATTCTGGTAAGACTGCTTTACAGCTATGTCCAGACCGACAAGAGTTTTTCCTGCACCTGGGACACCGGTTACGAAACAGATGCTCTTCTGCCCATTCTTTTTACTTGTTTTGATAACATCAAGAATGTATGCAATCGTGGAGTCAGTGGATACTTTATCGGCTTCGTGACGAGTTATATTTTCGACAGTGTGATTTTCGTAGAGTGTTCTTGCAGCCTCGATAATTGTAGGTGTAGGAGAGTATGGACTGATGATCCATTCTGCTCCTAGAGTATCATCTGGTTTAATTGCGTTAGCATGATAGATTACATCAGAAATTAATTTTTGCAACCTATTTGCACCTGTTATCAGAGGATTATAAATTGAATCATCATAAACTGACGCATAAAAGCCAGTTGAAGAGCTATTATAGTTTGTAGGGATAAGAATAGGGATAATCGTTCTATTCTGGCTCAGCAAATGAAAGTTTTTTAGATCCAAAGCATAATCCAGTACCTGCTCCACATCTGACTGAAGTGCATCTTTTTGCCCTACTTTAAACTCAAGGCAAAAAACCAAACCTCTCAACAACAGAACCACATCAATACGCTTACCAAGACGAGGAATATCATACTCGAAAATGATCTGTCCTGGCTCATCCTTCCACGGAGCTAGTATTAACTGCATAATTGATATCTCTTCTGCCCATGCCTCATTCGTTGTGGTTAAAATGTCACCATGATAATTTATGCCAATACTTCCTAATATTGATTGTGCGTCTTTATTAAGGAATTCTTGAAAAGAAGAGTTGTATAGGCAGCGAGTCATTATTAATCTGTTTGATTCTTGCGTGTTTATGTAAATTTAGCATTTTTCTTCAAAATAACGCTAATATTGATTGACATTTACGATAACCCATGACTTTCTATTATAGAAGACAGTAGAAACAATAATAGAAATTCCATTGTTTTTCTGATAGTTGTGCCACGGCTGGCGCCGTGCCACAACTATCATTTTACTTAAGTGATACTCCATTTAGTTTGCCACGGCTGATGCCGTGCCACAATTGTCATTTTACTTAAGTGATACTCCATTCAGTTTGCCACGGCTGGCGCCGTGCCACAATTCACTCCCGCTCGGGAGAGCAAAGGCGGGGATATGAATGCGCAGAGCCTTTGGCTCTACCGGATGCTCATAGAAAAGTCTGCTCGAGCAAGCTCGGCAGACTTTTTATTCGCATCCTACCGCTTCGCGGCGCATTCATATTGATATTATTGCTTTCCTCTCGCTTATTCGTTCATTTTCCGATGCAGGAATTAGGCCAATTCAATAACTTATTATAAATCAGCATTAAAGCGATTTTTGCATTTCATTTTTGTCCCCCGTTTGTCCCCCTAATTTGACAGGGGACAAATATTACGAAGAAATATAGAAAATTTTTTCCGGGACTTCATATGTGGTGATGTCGTATAAACCATCGGAGTGTCGAACCGTAGCATTTTGTGATAATATTGGCGCATCTCTTTATTTTTGTTTATATTTGTGGTAATTATTACCGCTATGGCGACTAAAATCAAAGAAATA
>DCGV01000049.1:11513-11825 GCA_002314725.1 Bacteroidales bacterium UBA1769 | reverse complement strand
GCTCCAGAACTTCAACTGAGTGCCAAACTCCAGCAGGTACGACGCAACCAAAGTTGCCTACTGCTGGATCAAGAGGGTAGCGAGCAGTTTCCTCTCCATTATCATTATAATAGACTTCAACTAACTTACCACAAAGAAGGAGTACATTCTCATTACTCAATGGGTGTCGGTGAATAGACACCTCTGTTCCCGGCATCAAGGCATTGAGCATCCTCTGTGAGTTATCTTCTGCCGATGTTCTCAGATCCAGATTCTGACGCTTCCGAGGATTCGCAACTGCTTGGTCAAAGAGTTGCTGTATGAGTTCTTTAT
>DCGV01000049.1:11056-11411 GCA_002314725.1 Bacteroidales bacterium UBA1769 | reverse complement strand
TTGAAGAGAACGTAGGCAATCGCCAATACTACAGCTGCTCCAATCAAATATCCCCAATGGGCGGCTACAGTATTTGGACAGAAATAGATGAAGCCTAAAGATACTGCTAATTGCATTAGCATATACAATAGGCTTACCTTTACATGACCTATCTTCAGTTCATTGCACATCAATTGGTATGCGTGCTTGCGATGGGCCTCTCCAAGATTTTCATGGAGCATTATGCGATGGCAGATGGTCAGCACACCATCAATACCATACACGAGGAGGAAGATAAGATATGTGAAGTCGCCCGTAGCAATAATCACCTTGCCAATCAGGAAGAGCATAATGAAGGCAATACCAATAGAGCCAA
>DCGV01000049.1:10620-10877 GCA_002314725.1 Bacteroidales bacterium UBA1769 | reverse complement strand
TCCATGAAGTTGATCACGTTCGTAGCTCCCACATACACGATGAGAGCCAGCAGAATAAACAATCCACCCACAATAGCACCATACTGTTCAAACCAAGCCCCATTCAGCATACCCAACTGATAGAATGCCAAAACTGCGGCAGTAAACTGCACAACCAGCCTAAGACTATCCGGCAATGAATGTATATCATCAATAAAACTGATTCCAGCCACAAGCGTCAAGCCCAATAGCATCCAAGGGTAAGGAAAACCATTCTC
>DCGV01000049.1:1147-10572 GCA_002314725.1 Bacteroidales bacterium UBA1769 | reverse complement strand
TCAGAACCATTCAGAACACATGCGAGAGCATAGACCCAAGCACCCAAAAGGAAGATGACACCACCACCCCTCAGCACAATCGTGCTATGCGAACTTCTCTCATTCGGCTTGTCGATGATATTGAATTTATCAGCCACCTTAAAGTAGCACAACTCAAGAGCAAGCAGAATCACAAAGATGATTCCGTAATTAATGTATATGTTCATATTTTTAATTTATATTTCAAATTATCTAAACTTAATCTTTCAATAAGTTCCACAGCCTTTCGCGGAAACGAACATTCCAAGAGTCGACCTCACTATATCTTATTGCCATTTTCCTCAAATCGTCCTTTAGCAACAAAGATTTCAATTCTTCGTCAGGCAATTGTACCAACCATGATCCTTCTGGCAGTTTGTCATAATTCAGCGGATCAGAAATAAACCTTAAGCAATCATTTTCTGCACATAGTCTTTCTATCGTTTCGCTTAAATCTTCATAACCCTCCTTCTGAGATAAATCATGAAGAATGCTACATGCGACTTCTTCTGTCCAGAAATGTATATGATCATCTTTCTTGAAAGTGCCTTTAAGCTTTTCGAGCAAATCTGCGTTTATGATATGTAATTCTGAATGTATTTCAATTATGCACAAGTCATAAATATTATCTACACTTTCTTGAATCTTAGAGATTAACTCTTCTCTAACAGGCTGAGCCAATGCTAAAAGGAACGCAGCCCTAAGTCTTACCGAATCTATGTAATCTAACTGCTTTGCATCGACTATCTCTTCTAATACTTTCCCACACTTTTTTGCCATGTAAGATAAACATGAAATGAAATCATCTGCATCCTTAGCATGCTGTAATGTTGGAGAATGGAGAGCATTTTCAAGTATCTTTATGGCCTCATCACCTGTAGGTTCCTGTCTCCTGCATAATGATTGCAATTCCGGGCAGAACTCAATAAAGCGCCCTTTATACCAATAGCGAAGAATAACTTGATATATATCGATTACTGTAGGTGCGTTTTCAATGCGGTTAAGAAGTAGAATAATGTTCTTTACATAATTTGCGACTATCTGCTGATCAAGGTAATCCCGTCCTCTTCCATTACGAATATCTTCTGCAAGATTGCCAATAAGAAGACCTAATGTGTTGATGAATTTATCTTCAGCTGGAATAAGTTTGTATACTGTAGTATTCAGAATCTTTTTCAATTCTTCAGAATCTACCATGAATACAAACAAAAGTATATTCCTATATAACAACTTGTCTAACTTTGTTTGAAAATGCTCATCGTTGTCTGGGGTCATTATGCTATTCAGGACCCCTTTTGCCATCATTAAGTATGCATCTTGAGAGTATTTATAACACTCATTTAGTATATAGTTCTCATTGCAGAAATAGAAGGTTTGCTCAAACTTATCTAGCAGAGCCACAATATTGTTATTTAGTGCTGAGCCTCCGCGTTCCGCACTTTTTCGCTGCTGATATAGTTGCTCATTTAGTCTTGCCGATTCTATCCAATCTTTCATGAGCATGTTGCCATTGACAAGCGTTTCCAACAACTCCTTGATAGATTCATCCAATGGTAACTCATCCAAGATATCATAAAGGTTGATTCCTCCGATTTCTTTCTGGAATGCTTGGAAATCAAAATCTCTTTTCCCTATTTCGGAGTTTATTATCTTGCCGTTGAGGGCTTTTGTATTATATAATGAAATGAAATATAGGATATATTTTCTTCGCTTCCAAAACTCTGGCGCCAATTGTTTATAAATAGAATAAGCCTCAAAATACCGACCTACTTTATACAATATATACGGTAGTTCCAAATCTTCTATAGTATAGTTTAACGGTCTCGACTTAAGCACCTTCACTCTATTGACAATATCAGTTACAGAGAGACTATGCAGTATGTTAAGTGCACATTTTTCTCTATCTTTTTCATTGATGTCTGCACGTGCCTCATCGTATATAGATTTGCCATTTACTGTAAGAATCCGGTTTGTCTGAAGTTTATCTAAAAGCCAATCTAATTTAGATCCATACTTTTCCTTCAATGCCCACACATCTGCATTCTTGACGTTCTCATCAAACCACTCCTTGTAGCCATATGGTAAGGTTAGTTCATACTGAGAGATTTCAAAGCCCTGGCGATCATTCTTGGGGAATACATATTTTAAGTATTTGCCCCAGAACCTTATTTGGTCATCATATCTTTTAAGATACCCTACAGCAGATAAAATTACATCAGTATCGGCGGAATCATACGACTTAATAAGTTTCAAACTTTGGTAAAGCGCGATACTCTTTATATGCGACAATCCTGTGTTATTGTATTCTATCTTCTGGCTGTCAAGTATTGCTTTTGAATCATCGAAAGGTATGCTTAACAACTGAATTCCCTTCTTCTCAAAATAGGAATAAGAAAGAGCCGATTTTTCATCATCAACAAGCATATACACCCTTTGCATTTTACTTTGCAAAATACTTGAAACCTCACGAAGTATATATTTTAGGTTGATGTCATCAAAAGAGAAACCAACAAACAAAACAACTTTTGTACTGAACAATGATAAAAGGAACGACCTGATAAGTGGAAAATTCCTCGAGTAATCATAGTAATCGTTCTCTGTCAGTACGATATTACCTTCCTTGAAGTCGCCATGCATCTTGACAAGCATTCTTTCACCCTGATTGGCAGGTAGGTGGCTATCTTTGGCAACAACGTAGTATTGTTTATTATTCTGAAGAGCTGACTGTTCAAGGAGGTCGTCATAATTGGTGGTTACAATATGGCATGGGTTTAGTTCCATGATAGCTTTGTGTATCTGATTACAACTTGCCTGTCCATACTTAAGAATATTCTTCACCTGCTTCAGATACTCCACTTCACCTCGCAACTCCCTATACACCTGAGCAGATTTCAATATATCATTCTGATCGTATATGTTTTCTGGCAATTCATTTTTAAACATTTCAACCAACTCACGCCATGCCGGTACACCTGCACTTGCAGAAACACCTGCCCCAACAAAAATGACGAGACGATTTTGCCTTGCAGCTTCCTGCAATTGCAATATATGTGACTTTACCGCTTTATCCATTATTATTTTTTTTACCAAAAGATTGTGGAACCATCATGTTTCTGCTTCCAATGTTTTTCGTTCTTGAATCCCATACCCTTGCGATATTGAGCATCAAACACGTCAGCGGAATGTGGTGAGAATGATATGATATCATCAGATTCTGCCATATCCTCCGTTAGATCACCCGTTATATAAGCACCACAGATTTCTCCCTCATCAGAGCAAATCACATGACCATGTAGATACTCTCTCAATATCAAGAAGTCAAAGAAATAGGAAGGTTGCTTTTTCTTAGCAATAAGAGTTAGAATAAACATCTCCAAATCATCGAAGCGTACTGCCCATGGGTAATTGTAACCATCAGGAATTGTCAGGAAAGAACTGAGGTCCGTTTGGATTTGGCCAAAAGCTTCTTGATTGACGATCATATAGAAATCGTTACCATCATAATCAATGGGAACAATTGTTTTGAGAGCACTACCATCTTTGTCACACAAAGCGAAAGGCCTGCCTTCTTTCATCTTATCCTCTACGCGTTTGCATTGTGTGTATGCGTATCCAATACTTCTGTCAAAGTCCTGCTTTATTCTAACAAAGGCACGCTCTGCATCGCGGAATGGTTCCTTATTAGTATAAGCTTTCGCCTCAATTACAAGCATTTGTCCCTCATACAGAACAAGGATATCCTGTTCACAACCATCTATGTAATAACCCTTGATTATTTCCACCTTTTTCCCAAAGAATTTTGCGAACAGATCTGAAATCTTGTCTTCCAAATAGGCACCTTTGTGATGTGACAATCTTGAATTAGCCTTTGCAGACTTCTTACATACATTGTCCAACAAAGCCTGTATAGCATGCAAAACTCTTTTCTCTTCAAATACCTGATACAAGCCGTTTTCTAATTTTACTATAGGCTTTTCTACAATGGGGTTACAACCGGTATAGTATAAGAAATCTGAGTCTGCTCTTTCTGTTGACAACAACGAAAGGATGGTATTCACCTTCTCAATAGATAAACCGTTTTCAACCATATCTTCAGGCTTAAAACGGTACTTCATACCGGGATCGATAACAAAAGTAAAAGATGCCTGACGGTTCTCAAGAGTATCAGCTATGAAATACGGGAAGTTTGATCCAACTTCCAAATCAGTATAATCGCGCCAATTTGAGCGAAGGGGTGTCAATTGTGGGTTTGAGAAAGAGTCGAAATTATAGGTACACCAAGCATCCAGATTATCATAGAACTTGATAAGGTCGGCAGTACATAAACCATACTCTTTGGCCAACACATCATCCATAGGAGGATACACACTTTCAATTTCTTCAATAACCTGCTCCTCGTAATTCAAAGGACCAAGATTGAAATAGCTCAGGAATGTTGGCATTGCCACGGACACCTTTTCTTTCCATTCCTTGCTTACTACATTCTCATCTTCAGGAAAAAACAATTTGGCATGTTCAATATCAATTTCCTTCAGAAGACGTACAATCTTTCCCCAATCCTCATCTGTGTAGTTGATTTCATCACCATTAGCCTTGACAGACAGCATTAGGCCAGCGAGATAATATAATTGGCGCATGGGAGATGTAAGCTCAGCTAACTCCTGACCTGCAGCCCCATTGGAGATACATGTCATCAGGAAAGATAGATGGCCTAACATACTCTGCGTCCTATATTTTGCCATGAACTCTTTAAGTTCATTTGATTTGCTTTCTAATATTGTTGTATCCATCGGATTAGTGTTATTTGCTCCCCACCGCAGTATCGCTCTGCGCTGTGCCGCCACTCGGATGGGAATGTTTTACATTGCTATTGCATTCAAGTCGTAACTCGGAGAGAATACATCTGCTTCCATACGGTATTCTCTGAGACCTTGACTCTGGGCTATCTGATGCAGGCGCTCATATACCGATGGCTCAATCTTGCAACCATAGTAGATCTCGGAGGCACGCAACGGGATGCTGCCATATCTGCCTGAATTCTCCAGGTCGCGCTTTACAACACGCCACTCATGTTCATACGCCCAATCCGGACTCTTGAACAGGCTACTCTTTATGCCTATCAGTTTGTCGATGCTATAGTTCCTGTCGCCTACCATTGACATCTGTTGCACAAACCCCATTTCAACAGTCACATCAATCTTCCTGTCGGAATAGAACACCGGATAAAGCATCTCCTTTGCACTCACGTTGACTGGATCATTGAAATCAAAACCAAGGGCAAAGCCCGAATGGCTCTTCGCATAATGCGACCACATCAGCATGTTGCTTATCTGGGTAGTAAAGCAAGAAACGAAGGTCTGTGCGGATATCTCCTGTTGTTGTTCCTGAGTCTGTCGGATATTATCGTTGATAAGCGACTCTTTGAACTCATCTGGATGCTTCAGATAGTGAGCAAAACGTTCTGCTGTCCACACTCTCTGTACCTTATCGACAAATGCTTTCTTTAACTCAGAAGGAAACCCAAGCAATTCTTCATCAACCGCATCCGGATTCTGCCACACCTTGTAGTTTGGTGCCAGAAGAGCCCTTATATCCTCTCGTTCGATGGCCTCCCTTATGAACTGCTTGTCCAGCATTTGCACGGTATCGAAGGGATCATTGAAGTATTTCGATGCAGTAAGACCAGCCAAACCTTTGCGCAGATAGTCGATTGCATAATTGCCCGGCGATTGTAGCTTATACAACTTCGAAGGAATATGGGCATCAATCAAGTCGCGAACAGGTGCAAGGATTTGCTCCTCGCATCCGTTCCCGTACGATTGGACTTGGTCCTTCCTCCTGAACCATGCCTCGCATTCTGATAACCATTTTTCTTTCATATATCAGAGGACTCTTGTTTTTCTCATTCCTTAAATCCTTACTATTTACGATTTAGGACATAGGTCATGCATAATTCAGAGCTTATCTACGCGTAAACACTCTATTAGGTACTTACGTTTATATACCATAATCATGAGTCATCTGGGTGAATACATCTTTCAAGAATTTGAACCGTTGCTTTTTCCTTGGCTTTTTGTCCGCTGGATTGAAACCTAAAACCATGGTAGGATATAATCTTAAGAACTCAGGTTCAAATCTGTATGTCTCTTTCCCATAATTCCTTATCGACAACTCAAGATAATTGTTCATTCGTTCGTTCATGTCTCGCACCTCGTCTCTATGATGGCTGTATCTTGATTCTATCGCAAGAATCTGATTATATCCCATGTTAAGGTTTGCATTTGGAATTATACATTTGATCTCTACTTCCTGATTACCCACGGGCGGTATATATGCAAAAGTTACTTCTTTGTCATCAAAATAGTAAGGATTCATCAAAGAAAACAAGTAACTACCATCCGGTAGAAAACTCAACGGATTATAATCTCCCTTAAGATCCTTATGGTTGCATGTGTTGCAAGAAGGAACGAGGTTAAAGAAACTAACGGCAAAAAAGGGATACAAAGACTTTGGTAGGAAGTGATCCAACTCCGGTTTTAGTACGGTTTGTCCGTTGACAGCATGATTAAATACGGTAAATGAAGTCTCTTCATTTCCACAATATGGGCAATAATCCAAACCAAGCCTCTTGTCAACCCAAGCTTTCTCAAGTTCGCCTTCATATAACCCATCAACAAACACATGCTTAATCGCATATAGAAAAATACATACCGGCCCACATTGCCCCGACTGTTGCAGGTTATAAATACTCAGAAAGTCAGCTGTACTCAGCGGGGTCATTTGAGCAGGATCAGCAACCCATGCATCAATCGTCTTGTATATATTGATTAACTGTGATATTTCTCCTGCTATTAAACTTTTGAAGAACGCATCGTCATTCAAACATTTTTCCAGGAACAGATCGGCCTTGCTACCTGCCTCTATGATTAGTTGAATCTTTTTACCCTTTTGTCCCTGATGCCCAATTTTCCAAGTTCGTTTGGACCTTTTCTTCCGAATGGCATCCCTGAATTTCTGGAGATATCTGTCATAGTATATATCTTCCAGCTTTTTCCCAGTACGCTTATTATAATATCGTGGAATCCTATACATGGTGCTTCTCTTTTTGATACTCGTAATACCTTTTTACCATTGGATCTCCAATGTATGGAATCAGATTGGCAACCTCCTCACCTTCACGCATACGATCAACCCATCCGCCTATTCTCATGGCTGCTATATCTCCAATCGCCCTCTTTTCTAAAAAGAAGCTATTGTGCAAAATGTCATAATAGTTGGCCCCGAATGTTTGAAACTCCACATTCTCTGGTACTCCATTCTTAAGGTAAAGCGTATTCTCTGATAGTATATCGCTTAATATGAAAGGAGAATGAGTTGCAATCAGAATATTAATGCTTTTTATTACATCTGTATTTATATGGCAGTTGGCAAGTGAGTTAATAATTCTTGTCACAAATGTACGCTGATATTCCGGATGATAGTATAGCTCTGCTTCGTCAAATACAAGATTAACATGGTGGTAAGGTATCCTGCCATCGTCCTGTGCAATGCTTTCAATGTTTTTTATGTGGTAACATACATAACTCATACAATTCAGCCATTGCTTCTGTCCACTACTCATCTGTCCTATGCAATAATGATCAGGTCCAATCATATTTTCGTGCGCTTGTGATTGTTTAGAGCTTAGCGGCTTATTCTGTCTCGGTCTGAAATATATATCTAGCTTAAAGAAAGATGGTGGTAAGGACAGCACGACTTCATCGTAAGTCAGAAAGCGTCGGTCTGCAATAAAAGTATCAACAGGTATCTGTCCCCTCAAACAATCATGCCGTATGCCATCATTCCCAGCTCTGCGAATAAACTCTACACATTGCCTTATCTTGAGAGTGATATGCGAAGGACGTGAAAGTATTGCGTCAATCAATCTGCCAACTTCAACTATATAAGGGCCGATAATTGGGTAGTATTCGTTTATGTTATCGGCTTTCTTTTTTACAATGCTTGTATGCTGATATATTTTCCTATATACCTGTTTGATATTGAATTCGTTGATAAAGCTCGCATACGAGGTTCCAATTTTTATGGTTTTGTATGCAAGATACCTCAGAGCAGTATTTCTTTCATCAGCGTCTGCAATATTGTTGATATCAACCTTCTCCCTCCAAGCATCTTCAAACAATCGCAACATCAACTCGGATGCTTCAGTTTGACTGTATTTGGCTGATACAAAAAGTTTTTCCGTGCGTGAAACGAGATGCTTATAGAAATTCTTATCAAATTCATAAGTCAACACATCCGGAACTTGGTCTGGATTCATCAATTTTCCTAAGACATGTGTATTACCATTTTGGGCAAATTCAGTATCTCCATCTTCTTTTTGGGAGAACAATAGCAACGTTAATGCGACAATCCTTTGAGTTGATAACTTTGTCTCCCTATTGATGTCTATATTGAAGTTCTTTCTATAAGGAGTCATCACGATAGGGGCTTGATATCCATCGTTTTTATGGAATAAACCACCCAACCATTTTCCATTAACATTCGTCTTTTGGCGTCTGTTTTCCACCACTACGTCTTTCCTATAATCATTCTCATTATAGGCATATGTGCTATAGTTGATATTGATAGTATAGAAGAACCTGGATAATAAGTCCTTGGAAAGATCCATATTAGATGACAAATCATCATATACATAGGTTTGTGCTAAACCAATAGCATTCACTCCATATTCCAGATACAGCTCTTTGGGCTTTCTTCCGTTGTAGATACAACCAATAGTACCATCTGTCTCGAAATACAACTTTGCTGTCAAACCATACGCGAATTGTAAATCCCGACCTAAATTGTTAACATCGCTCTTCAAGGAAACACAAGCAAAATTGTTGATAATGCGAAACAAAATATCGAACAACGATGATTTACCACTTCCATTCATACCTACCACACATTGAATGTTTATGTGTGGTATATTGTCATGGGGTTGATAAAGATCTCGTACTTCTGGCAACTCCTCATAAACAGGATGTAGATTATCCATGTTAGGCTCCTCCAGTTTCTGATAAAACGGATACCAGGTATTATTCTTTAAAGATTTCCTAACAACAGACTCTGCTGATATTAGTTTGATGCCAATAAGTTTCATATCTTACTACGTTTTGTTGTATCATGTATATTAGCCAACAATACTACCCAGATTTTCAAAATTGAACCGATACCGCATGTCTTACATTTTTACGACAGGTGGATTATTCGATCATCTGCATCGCACATACACCTGCTTATTAGTAAGTCCCTCTAAGCAGGGGGATTTAGAGGGTCTTTAATCCCTACGGAATATATCCCTCGTATAAACCTTCTCTTCCACATCGCTCAGGCATTCGTCAAAACGGTTGGCGATGATGGCTTTG
>DCGV01000049.1:0-1068 GCA_002314725.1 Bacteroidales bacterium UBA1769 | reverse complement strand
TGATAATCTCAGCACCCTTTGCCTTTATTCTCTTCATGATGCCTTGGATTGCAGACTGTCTAAAGTTGTCAGAATTGGACTTCATTGTGAGGCGATAAACGCCAATCACACAATTGTGCTCCTTGGATGCATCCCATTGAGCATTCTCGTTGTAGTAGCCTGCTTTACGGAGGACAGCATCTGCAATGTAGTCCTTTCGAGTACGATTGCTCTCCACGATAGCAGTCATCATGTTCTGTGGCACATCCTGATAGTTGGCGAGGAGCTGCTTGGTGTCCTTAGGCAGACAGTAACCGCCATAACCGAAGCTTGGATTGTTGTAATGCGTTCCAATACGAGGATCCAAACCAATGCCTGTAATGATAGCAGCAGAGTCGAGTCCCTTCACTTCCGAATACGTATCGAGCTCATTGATATAGCTGACGCGAAGAGCGAGATAGGTATTTGCGAAGAGTTTAACAGCCTCTGCCTCTTTAAGTCCCATGAACAAGGTGTCAATGTTCTCCTTGATAGCTCCCTCTTGCAGCAACTGAGCGAAAGTGCGAGCAAAGGTCTCTGCCTCTGGATTGCCAATTGCTTCGATAGCAGCATTCTCCTCGTCCCACTTCTTCTCTTCACCAGCAGGCAGCATCTTTGGATAGCCAACGATGATGCGAGAAGGCCAAAGGTTGTCCTCCAACGCCTTGCTCTCACGCAAGAACTCTGGCGAGAACAACAGGTTGAAGTGGTGACCTTTCAATGCAGGATCAGTCAGGAACTTCAACGCATACTTCACGTATAGCGAACGGGTGTAGCCTACAGGAATGGTCGATTTGATAACCATTACCGCATCCGGGTTCACGCTAATCACCAAGTCAATCACATCTTCAATATGATGTGTATCAAAGAAGTTCTTCACAGGATCGTAATTGGTTGGTGCTGCTATCACCACATAGTCTGCATCAGCATAAGCAGCCTTACCGTCCAAAGTGGCAGTCAAATCCAACTGCTTCTCTGCAAAGTACTTCTCAATATATTCATCTTGTATTGGAGAGATTCGTTTGTTAATCTTCTCCACCTTCTCAGGAA
>DCGV01000069.1 GCA_002314725.1 Bacteroidales bacterium UBA1769 | reverse complement strand
TGATAAGGTTGTTGTACTCATTCGGAATGGCATATTCGCTTGCCTTGATGTTGAGACGGTTGATTTCCATCTGGATATCCTTCTTCAGGGAGTCCGGAGCCACTGCAAGTTCATCGTACAACACGGCAATCGAGTCCAGATAAGGTTTCTCGGCAGCATAATCAATCGTGCCTATCTTGTCCGTACCCTTGAACATTATATGCTCAAAATAATGTGCGATACCTGTTGCCGGACAGTCCCTTGCCCCGGCCTTTACGACCACTGCTCCGAATGCCTTCGGCTGGCTGTGGTCTTCGTTGATCCACACCTCCAGACCGTTGGAAAGAGTGAAGGTTTTGACATTGAGTGCGTCAGGAGATTGGGCAATAGAGAACAGGCTGACAAGAAGCCCGATTGCGGTTGACAAGATTTTCTTCATATTCGTGTTGGATGACAGTTTGACGTAAAAAGAACAAGCATAAAGGTAATAACAAATATGTGAAAAACATATAGGGAGGGTGTCAAAACACTAGTTGCAACAAGAAATAACCACATCTTAATAAGAAGATTTCGAGCTCTCCGTTTTCGTGTTCTGATTGATTGCGTACTCATTGTTTGATTGCAGAGAAAAACGATTCTGTCCATTGAACATAGGAGGCCGAAAGAAAAAGCAAGACAGCAAACAAACTATATTAAAGCCTCCGTCCGCAGCCATGAGTATCAGGATGCGTACGGAATGTCACTATGTCATTGATTTTATCTCGCAACGTTCTTTGGCTTTTCCTTCCGTTTTGTTACAGTCCTCTTTCTTTGAATCAAACTTGTCACCCTAAAATATGCAGAATCAGCATTACACATAATATCTGGGACCACTAGATTTTTCTCAACAGTCGGATCAACTCTTTGATAAGATGCGCATGGGACAAAGAGAGATAACTTTGAATATGGCAGCACAAAATGGATAGTGTTGCTGCATGATGTTGGAGCATTCCCAGAAGGCTGTCCTACGATTTTGCCCAAATGGTTTCCTTGGATTCTATCCGCGCCCATCATGGCAGCACTGAACGTTGAAACAGAAGTTAAAACATAGATACTACCATGAAATGTAAGGTCTGAATATGTTTTATTGTTAATTACATTACTATGAGTCAATACTATTGGCCCACGGCGAACGGAGTATTTTTCAATGCGATAACTGTCGCAGGAAAAATACTTGAATAATTCATAGTAAACATGCGAATTCCCACCATTGTTACCTCTTAAATCAATAATGATGTTATCGATTCCTTTGTCTTTAACGCCTTGAAAGAATACGTGAAAAGCCTCATCAAAGGCCTCTCTTTGTTGCTTAGTATAGTAAGAGCAATTGAACATATTAAAGTAGCCAAGACTCAAAGAATCAACAAAATGATATCTGACAAATGTCGTATCTTTATACGGTGCTGGTTTTTGAGGATTGGTATCAGTTAAAAAATCTTCTTTGAAAAAGCATTTTGACACCGTACTACTATCTGTTCGAAAATCCATTTTAATTCCTTTATCGGCGTCAAAGCCAAGAAATAGCAGCCGGTTATATTCAACCAATTGTTCTATAAATAAATGTTGTGACCATTCATCAGTTTCGCTACTGAAAAGCCACCGTCTTTCTTGATAAATGTCGTTAATGTCCTGACCATCTATCGAATAAAGTGTGCCATAGGATGATAGATTAATTGGATGTTTAGTTTCCGGTATAGATGAAATATAGGTGTGTGCATCATGCAATGAAGAATTGATAAATTGAAGATGTCTTTCCAATGAAACAACAGATATAGAATCCATCTTATTCAGGCTGCTATACACAGAATCGATTCGTTTAGAGGTCTCCTCTGGAAAATCAAAAATACAATTGGGATGAACCCTTTCCAGACAATGAAGGGCAAACTTTAAGTCTTTAATGGCATCCTCCTGACTTAATACTGTTCTTGAATCCAAAGAGGTTGGGTAATCTTGTCCCATAACGAATTCAACAAACATACGGCTATTCCAATATGGCATAAAGTACACGTACCAGACAGAACATAGACATAAGATGAATACAGAAATGGACTCAATAACTTTTTTCTTAACAGAAACACATCTCTTATACCGGATGACGGCAACGATAAGTAATAGGATTCCCAATAATATTGTAACCCATTCCGGGATATTGACGGAGTAGCAGAAAAAGCATATACATAATTCGCCAAGGGATAACAATATTAGTAGAAATCCTATCACTTTCATAAAGGCACCATAACTAATTTGTTACAATGTTAGCAGTTTTTAGCCAAATGTACAAGTTTATTACATTGAAGGTGTAAGGGAAACGCTAACAGGAACATCAGTTCCACCTGTTTTTGTGTCCCCTGTTTTTACCGAGACTGAATCACTATTTTCAACATAAACTGTGGTATGTTCTCCTCCTACATTAACTTGGCACATTGTCACAGTGGCAGCAAGAGCAGCAAGAGCGAGAATTACAAGCGTAACACTACCACCCTCTGTAGCGTTCATTTCTTGACATGTCATTTCCTCAAGTCCGAGAGCCTTACATTCAAATGCTTTCATAAGAAATTGATTTTTATTATTAAAATTTGTGATTTGGAAGCCTCTGCGCAGTACGGCTTCCTTTCTGCAAGTTTAGGAAATGTTTGTCCAAATCCGTGGACAAATGCCTCATTGTCTAGACTTTTCTTCAGTTTTCTGAGTAAGTTGACAGATAGATATCTTTATTTCCACCAGTTCCGGATACAAGTATCTGTAAGTCTTTCTTTCTCTACAATATTCTATCTCAATTCCGAACGAATTCAATTCATCTAGCAGATTATACAATGATGATCTGCTGATTCCCAGTTTCGCAGCGAAGGTTGAAGCATCACCAGTATTGCCGTGCATCATATAAGAGTGAAATACGGCAAC
>DCGV01000105.1:5557-7499 GCA_002314725.1 Bacteroidales bacterium UBA1769 | reverse complement strand
AAAAAGAAATAATTATGGACGCACATAAATCTACGATACAACGTTTTTTCTTTGGAACAGACCCCTTGGTTGTCCCAGTATACCAACGAATATACACTTGGAAGCAGGAAGATTGCGCACAACTGTTTGATGACATAATCGCAATTGCGTATAAGCCGGGAAAGACGCATTTTGTTGGCAGTATAGTTGACGTTAAACATACCAACAGCATCGTGCTGATAGATGGTCAGCAGCGTATTACCACAATATCTCTTCTGCTCCTTGCTATGAGGAATTCTCTTCTGTCAGGGGAACTGAAATCTTCCGATTCAACGATCATAGATAAAATCAACCAGGGATATCTGCTGGATCCTTTTGCTCCAGCAGAGCACAGGGTCCGTCTCAAGCCATTCCGTGACGACGCAAAGGCTTTTGCTGCCCTTTTTGGAGATCCTGAAGGCTATGTAAATGGCTCACTTGTAACAACAAACTACTTTTACTTCAAGGAGCGTCTCATAAATAAAAACGAGGCCACACCAGAGCAGATTCTCGATGCTATCACACGACTTTCGATAGTGCATATTACACTGGAACCACAGTATGGAGATAATGCTCAACTTGTATTTGAGAGCATCAACTCTACTGGAGTCCGTCTGACTGAAGCTGACAAGATCAGAAACTTCGTCCTTATGAATCTTGATGCAGTCACTCAAGATAATTATTACAACAGCTATTGGTCTAAAATAGAAATCAACACAGGTTCTCTTCTTGAGGACTTTGTACGCCACTTCCTTACTTCTCAGACTGGTAATATTCCAAATAAACAGGACGTCTATAAGAAGTTCAAGGAGTTGGTTGCTGATGAATATTCTGATAGTATTCAACCTCTTTTGGAAAAGATGACCGAAAGCTCGCGATTATTCAAGAAAATCAAGAGTTGCAATGTGGGCGGTGAAGAGGCAAATCAAATAATGAGGAGCCTTGAAGATTTGGATAACACGACTACTTATCCGTATTTGCTCTCATTCTTAACATATTATGAAGCAGAATCCCTTCCTGAATCAGAGTTAATCAGTGTATTGAAAACTATCGAGGTCTTCCTTTTCAGAAGAACTATGCGAGGATTGTATAATACTGGTTTGAATAAAGTTTTCTGCACTCTCCATAAGCGAGTACTTAGTCTCAAAACCGATTCGTATAAGTATTCTGAAGTAATGATATTCATTCTCGAGAAATCAATATCATATTATGAATTCCCTACTGATGATGCTTTCTTGCAAAGTTTTGTTACACGCGATGTGTACAACATGAAGACAAACTACCGTCAGTACTTCTTTGTCAGGTTGGAAGAATCATTAAATAAGGAAGCAGTAGATGTCAAGAAAAAGATGCAAGAAAAGCTCTATACTATTGAGCATATTATGCCTCAGACTCTGTCGGATGATTGGAGGACAGAACTTAATACTGAAGATCCCGACCAAGTACACGGCAAATGGTTACACACGATAGGAAACCTTACACTTACTGCCTATAACTCAGAATATAGCAACCGTCCTTTCCATGAGAAGCGAGATGGTATTCCATCAATCCCTGATATGAAAGGATTCCGGGACAGTTGCATCGCATTGAACAACTATGTGAGTAAATGTGAAACTTGGACAGAAGTGCAGATGGAAGAAAGGCTCAAACAGATTCAAGAGCTTGCTCTAAAATTATGGCCATATCCTCAAACATCTTTCGCGCCGGCACAAGTTGAAGATGAGATGATTCCCATTGACAGTGACTTTATCTTTAAAGGCCGCTATGCAAAATCATACACTTTCCTTGGTGTAAAAGTTGATGTCGCTTCGTGGGCTGATGCATTGACGAAAATAGTTCGAACATTCTTCGAAATGGATTCCAAGCCTTTATACGATTTGATGACAGTCAACCACGTATGGTATCTTGACAATAAAGGCCACGA
>DCGV01000105.1:0-5449 GCA_002314725.1 Bacteroidales bacterium UBA1769 | reverse complement strand
CTCAATATATACAATCTTGAATCTGATGAAATAGCATTTTCATTGTATTCACGAAAAAGTGAGGCAAATACAGTTGATGAATAAGGAAATCGAATAATCCAAAGGTGGACATTCAAATACCTCTTTTTCTCATTTACAGAAAACCACTACCAATTTATGCAATACAATAAGGTTACAGTCCCGGTCATTGGCTACAATCCTCTGACAGGCAAACTTCGGGCTCAATATCAAGGGAAAAGCATTGAAGTTGAGGCTTTTTCATTCCAGTTAAAACCGGAGTTTATGCCAAAGACAATAACTTGCATATTGGGCAGGGACAGAGATGCCAGAGTTAAATTGACTCAAGATCTTCAAGAGGTACTGGACAATATTTATGAAGAAGAAGGCCAATATGATTTCAAGGTTGTCTCCGTTATGGAGGATTCAACAACCCATCAGCAATATCTGCAACTCAGGGACGAATATGGTATCAAACATCGATTATACGGTATCGATAAAAGAGTTGCTTACTCAGCAGTCGGCAAAATAATACATTGTGAGGTTCAAGAAATAGTTGACGGACATCTTGTGTTGCAATCCCCAGATTACCAAGAAGGCGTCGACCGCGTTGTAGCAGATGACTCCATATCAAAAATGGATGCCGGTGATTTGGATTTGTTTGATAGGCTACACACCAAACGGTCAAGACAATTTGAATCAATCAATGATAGGTCCCTTCGTGGGGTATGGGCAAGTGTTATTGACAAATATCCGGATTCAGCCCATTTTATTTATGAATTGCTGCAAAACGCTGATGATGCTGAGGCAACAGAGGTAACAATTTACATTGGCAAGGACGTCTTATACTTTAAGCATAACGGTTCCGTACAATTCTCTGTTACCGATGATGATGACGAAAATGTTTCACCAGGCCATATCAATGCTATTGTAGGTGTCGGCAACTCAAGTAAGGACGATGGGAATAAGATTGGAAAATTTGGCGTTGGCTTCAAAGCTGTTTTCCAGTATACGGATACACCGAAGATTTACTCTGATGATTTCAAATTTCAGATTGTCAACTATATCGTACCTGAGTTAATACCTGTTGATTGTGAGTATCGTAAACCTGGGGAAACGCTATTTGAAATACCTTTCAAAAATCCAGATAGCTGTTATAAAGAAATTCTGGACAAACTCAATCATCTGAAAAGTCCGATTCTATTCTTAAACAATATCAAGAAAGTAACTTGGAAGGACATTACACTGTTCAATCACGAGAAAGTCTATTCGAAGAAAGTAATAGAAAAATTTACAGACGGGGACGTCAAATGCGAGAAAATAATAGAAGATAGCGCTGGGAAACTTCGATATATATGGCTATTTACCAGAGATATAGAACTTTCTAAGGGAGTCAGATATCCTGTTTCCGTAGGATATTATCTAAAAGACGATAATGGCCATGAAACTCTGGACACTGATATTCGTCCAGAAGTGTTCTGTTTTTTCGCTACATCAGAAAAATTTGACTCTTGTTTCATCAGCCACGCTCCATTTCTATTGGTTGACAACCGCCAACAAGTCAAAGAGCACGAAAAAGTCAATATTACTCTTCGTGATGCTATTTGCACACTGGCTGCAGATGCTCTTCCGATACTGAGAGATATTGGACTCAAAAACGAAAATTTCCTACTTGACGATAATATCTTCAAGATTGTTCCTCTTGAAGAAACTGATGAAGATGACATGAAGTTCATTTGTAATGGACGTCTATATGATTCAATGTTCAGCAGGATGAAATCCGACTCGCTTCTATTATCAAGAGCGATGGAATATGTCGGTCCCAACCGAATTAGAATTGCGCTTCCTGTTTCCTTATTGGAGGTTGTCAATAGCGATCAACTATCAGAATTAGTTCAAAGTCAAACCAAACCTGATTTTTTGGCAAAGGCACCAGGCAGAGATACACGTGCATATTCATATTTGATTAACGATTTGAAGGTTGAGAAATTCACCTCTGAAGATTTAGCAAAAGCGATAACCCCTGAATTCATTACAGCAAGAAACTTCGAATGGGTAATTCGTCTTTACAGATTCTTGAATGAAGATGCAAGGGAGTTGTGGAATGCAAATGCCAGATATCAGAGCAGAGGATCCCTTTCATTCCGTTATGCGCCCATTGTAAAAACCACCACGGGGCGCTGGGTTCCTCCATACGAAGGAAGCAATATCAATGTATTTTTTTCTGTTGCGGAGGGAGCCTCTGATTATAACATTGTCGCTGATGAATATTATAATCACGAAGCTGCTCGCAAATTCCTTGTTGATCTGGGAATCAAGGAGCCGGATATGTGGGATTACATTCAGACACATGTCATCCCAAAGTATAAAGAAGATAATTTTGAACTTGAGGATGATGTCCTTCTTTCAGATTTTGACACCCTTCTCCAATATTCCGGAAAAGTAGAAGTCGACAATCAAGACAGCTTTTATCAGACCCTTCGGGATTATATATATTTTGCCGCTGTTGATCAGGAAGGAGAATCAATGCTCCATAAACCATCTCAAATATATTATCCGAGCAAGGAACTTCAAAAATATTTTGCCGGGCACACGAACTATGTATTTTTCGATACTGAGTTCTATGCGGCCTTAATAAAAAAGTATTCTGACGAGAAGATAAGAAGGTTCTTAAAACAAGTCGGCGTTTCTTTCTCACCAAAGATTGTCAAGATAGACATAAAAGACCGGTACTCTCTTTCTGATGAACAAAAAGAGGCGCTAGGCACTTCCCGAAGTTCGTATCATCCTCGTGAATACGGTGAGGATTATCAAATGGTGGGACTTGAGAACGCACTAAACAATAACCTCACACGTTCTCTATCCGTGCAAATATGGAATTGGCTGTCTGATAAAGATCTTACCGATAGTAGATATCTCAAATTCCATTTCCATTACCGTACATACTACACTCAGAGAATGACTTCTTCCCTTGTTTCTCTTCTTATGAGAACTCCATGGATTTATGTGAGCCAGAAGACAAGGAAACCAGCAAATGATATTTCTCTTGAACAGTTTGAGGCGCTAGAAGACTATAAGTATTCTTCAACACTGTTTGACATATTCGGCATCGTAAGGAAGAAAATTTCCCTTGAAGAACTTGGAGCTGATTCTGACCAAATCAAATCCTATAACACTGGAATTAAGTTTGAAGAGCTCATAAAGGAATCAGGCCTTAGCGAATCGGAAGCAAAAGAGGCCATCAAAAAGGCTGCTGAAGAAAAAAGGAAGAAGGCTGAAAAAAAGAAGCTGGCAGATGAGAATAAAGCTGCTATTGAGCATAAGGATATGAAGGATTATTCTGCGGAAGAGATGTTCTCTGGACAGAGTTCACATCAAGACACCAGGCAGAACCAATCTTCTGGCGTCGAAGCGGCAAAAGCCAATGTATCCCAAGAAAACCAATCCTCAAATGATGTTGTTGCGAATGAAAGAATAGAAGAAATCAAAAAGAAGCAGCAAGAAGAAATTGACCATCAACAAAAACAAGAAGAACTGAGAGTAAAGGTCAGCACATCAGAAAAATACTCAAAGGAATGGTTCCAATCTTTGCTTAGTCTGGAATGCGAGCATGAAGGCGATAATGTAGAATCCTTTGGAAGGAAGACAGTATCTATAACTTTCACAAAGGTGATAAAGGATCATGATTCTGACCGCATCTATGTTCTTAAATATCCTTCCAGAACCATTCCTTTAGAAATTGAACAAATAGGTGGCTTGGAAGTGTCATTCTCGTTTTATGATCTTGAGGATTTGAAGCTTGGTTTCGAGGTTGCCAGTGTGAAAGATTTCTCCCTTAGGCTTAAGGCAAAACTTGTAGATTCTGATAAACTGAAGGGAATTGACTGGAGTAAATGTTCGAAAGCTGAAGTTCAAATCAACAATTCAGTTGCCCTTGTCGAAAAGCTGACACAAGCATTTGCCGAACTTGACATTCCAGATGGAACCAATCTGAAAGAATCGCTTCCGGACAATTTCAGCTTTGTTTTCGGGCCTCCTGGGACTGGTAAAACGACTTGTCTAGCAGGAAAAATATGCGACTTGATGTCAAACCCAGATGAAGGATGTCGTATTCTTGTTCTTGCGCCTACAAATAAAGCCTGCGACGTTCTTGCCTGCAAGGTAGCTGATAATGCGCCTTCTACAGAATGGCTTGGTCGATTCCTTACTGGTTCAGAACAATTAGAGGAAGAGGGCTTGATAATCGATAAAACATCTGATTTATATCAGCAGGACAGGTGTTGTATTGTTACCACTATGGCCAGACTTCCATATGATGGCTTTGGTTCAGGGTATGAAACCGATTATTTGAGAGACATTCAATGGGACTATGTCATAATCGATGAGGCGTCAATGATCCCGTTAGCTCAAATCGTATATGCAATATACAGATTTGATCAGAGCAAGATTATCATTGCTGGAGACCCGAAACAGATTTCACCTATTGTACGTGAAGAAGCGTGGAAGAAGGAAAATATTTACACGATGGTGAACCTTCAAAGGTTTAGAAATCCTATTACTGAACCTCGCCAGTTCAATATAGAAAACCTTGAAACTCAGTATCGTTCAATTCCTCAAATCGGAAGAGTATTCAGCGAATACGCTTATGATGGCCTCCTTAAACACAAACGAAATACCGAGGATCAAAGAACCCTTGATATAAAAGGATTAGATTTCCTGAAGCCTATCAATTTCTTGACATTCAAGGTAAACAAATATGACGATATCTGCGCGCCTCGAAAGTTGTCATCATCTAATGTTCACGTCTATTCTGTGATTTTCCTTGTTGAGCTTTGTAAATATATCTTCCGCATGTATGAAAAGGGCAAGACAAAGAAAAACAATGTGTCAATCGGCATTATTTGTCCGTATGCAGCCCAAGCTCAGATGATTGATAAATTACTTGAACAGTGCAAGGAAATACCACCATATATCAAAATTACAGTGGGAACAATTCATGGGTTCCAAGGCGATGAATGCGATGTTGTCTTTGTAATGTTCAATCCTCCAAAAGGACTTAAGGGAGCAACTGACCGGGTTCTTGTCAATGATCCGAATATCATAAATGTTGCAATAAGCAGAGCAAGGGATTACTTGTTTATTCTTATGCCAGAAAAAGAAATGTATGGCTTTGAATGTCTGTATCAGATTATCTCTATGGGAAATATTGTGGTGAAGGAGTCTGGATCATACTCTGTCAACACTGCTGACAAAATTGAGCAGATCATTTTTGGAGAGAAGGGATATATTGAGAAGAATACGTTTGTTACCACCCACCAACTTGCAAACGTATATTCAAAGCCAGCAAGTTTGTATGAAGTTAGGATAGATGACAATTCTGTTGATATACAAATTGACTAAAGTGAATAATTTAGAAATCAAATAGTATTATGGACCAGCCGAAAATAGAACG
>DCGV01000067.1 GCA_002314725.1 Bacteroidales bacterium UBA1769 | reverse complement strand
AGCTCTCCACAATTATATACTAATTCGGGTGGGAGAAATTACGGGGAGTTTGTCAGCGGACTGTCACTTTCAGAATTCTGACGTCCTCGAGAGGCCTGTCATTCTCATCAGTAGCCGAGCGCTGAATGGCATCAACGACTTCAAGACCTTTGGTCACTTCGCCGAAGACGGTATACTGACCATCGAGATGCGGGGTTCCTCCAATGGTCTTGTAGGTTTCAATCATTTCCGGAGTGAGTTTCACGCGCCCCTGGGTATTCGCGTCCAGACGCGCCTGCACCTTGGCGATGCCCTCATCATCAAAGATACGGCCCCATACTATGTAGAACTGCATAGCGGAACTTCTCTGCTCCGGATTGACATCATCCGGTTCCCTTGCCCCCGCCAGAACTCCGCGACGGTGATATATCCCCTGTTCAAGCCTGAACTCGGCAGGAACTGTATATGGCCTGTCCCCCTCGCCGAGGAATGCTCCCGACTCGGCATTCTTTGAATCCGGGTCACCGCTCTGAATCATAAAGTCCTGGATTACCCTGTGGAAGAGCAGACTGTCAAAAGCGCCTTCCTGGGCCAGCGACTTGAAATTATCCCTATGAAGAGGAGTCTCGTCATAAAGCCTCAGCTCGATGGTTCCAAGCGTGGTCTCCATCGTTAGTTCCACTGGACGGGTGTTCCTTCCTGCACACGAACAGAAAAGAATCATTGCGGATAGAAGAATGATGTTGCGCATGATTGTATCTATTGCTTTGAGGTTCAGGCTGGCCACTACTTGTTTAGAGCACCTATGATACCCGCAATTATTCCACCAAGAAGCCTTGCAAGTCCGTATCCCAAAGCAGAAAGGAGGCCCCAGACAATGAGGAAAACAAGTCCACGCCCAAAACTATCTGGATCAACCCAGTTCCAGGCCAAGATACCACTGCCGATCACTACAGCTATTTCAATAACGACAACGAGGCCAATAAGGCATCCTTCTCCTGATTCTGCCATAGCGCCTACTCCTTATTAGTGTTATAATCAGCATTCAGGATGTTCATCGCCTTGAGGAACTTGTAGAGGAAGATGAACGGTCCGACGATGATGAGGGAGCCAAGGATGTCCCAGCCCCAGAAAGTGCCGGCGCTGATGCTGTATGGGAGGTTCCTGGCCTGAAGTTCAGCACCGATACGGTTGCATATCCTGTGGTTCCACACGAATGACGCGATTCCCAGAGTGATAGGTGCGACGATGAAAACCAGAAGGCAATAGTGCATAGTGTGCTTTGAGTCTCTCTTCGTTGCGATGAGGTTGATCTCCTCGGAGATGTGGGACATAACTACAAGGCCGTAAATGCCGAAAGTGATGATTGAAAGAAGGATTGTCTTGAGCAATCCGCGATTAGTACGTAACATAGGGTATTGGTGTTAGATTTAGCTGAATGTAAAGATAGGGAGATTTTTGGGGATTCCAAAAGTCCATCATAAATCCCTTCCGAACAGCATTCTGACAAAGGAAAAACTGGACAAATAAAGTTTTTCTGTAATTAGAACACTTTTTACGAGTAAATATATTATATTTACCATTTAAAGCCAATAGCCTAACAACAACACAATGGATTCATTTCAGTACGCTAGCACCATCTCTGAATTCTTCATGTCTTCGGAAGAGGAAATTGTCCACATGTTAACTGAGAATAATGAATTCTCATCTATTCGGCGCACAACGATAGATTCGTGGCACGAGGAAGTCCGTTCTATACGAATTGCACTGGAAAAATACCATAGAGAAGACGGCTTTATAGCTTTCGAATATACAATTCCTCGAGTCGGAGGTAGAATTGACTGCGTAATAGGCCTAAAGGGAGTTTTATTTGTTCTGGAATTCAAAACTGGTGAAGAGCAAAATGCAGATGCAGACAAGGAACAACTTGAACAGTACGTAATAGACCTTAAGAATTTCCATTTTGAATCATATGACGTTCCAATTGCTCCCATCTGGGTTGTACCTCAAGCAGAATTGGAACCTTGTCGCATCTCTATTCCGTCCAGTAACAAACAATTGTTCTCAATGGCCACAGTTTGCGACAAAACAATAGCAGACTGCTTCCAGAAAATCCTCTCAAAGGACCTTGGAAATCTTGAGCCCATTAATATGAACAACTGGCTTTTCAGCCCATATTGCCCGACTTCCAACATAGTTGATGCGGCCAGAAAACTATATGCCCACAACAAGGTCGAAGACATCAATCGCAGCGATGCAAAGGGAGAAGATCTTATCCGAACAACGAACACACTTCTGGATTTGATCAATCAAGCTAAAGCAAACGACGAAAAGTATCTATGTCTTGTTACTGGTGTTCCTGGCGCGGGTAAAACCTTAATCGGCCTTTCTGTAGCAACAATTAGGCAGGAGGAAGAGGAATTAGCATCAGGTAAAGATAATCGATCTGTCTACCTTTCTGGCAACAGGCCATTAGTTATGGTATTACAAGAGGCCCTTGCACGCGATGCGTACACCAGAGCGGAGCAGGAAGTAGTCGAAAGACTTGGACGTAAGCCCAAAAAATCTGAGCTCAAATCTGAAGGAATCACAAGGCCAGAAATAAAGTCAAAAATCAAGCAGTTTATACAGCCGGTCCCTAGTTGGAGAAAAGAGTATCTGAAAGGTATTTCTGTTTGTGGAGCCGGTGATAGTGCAAGTCTTGTAAAGGACGAAAATTTCGCATATAGAGGGACTGGTGAATTCTACATTCCTTATGACCATGTTTCTATTTATGATGAAGCACAAAGGGCCTGGGAAGCAAAAGAGAATGCATCATACGTAAGAAAGAAAGAAGCTCATCTAAAGAACTTTCCAGAGTGGTCAGAGCCTCGTTTCCTCATCTCCTGCATGGATAGACATAAAGATTGGGCCGTTTATATCTGCCTGATTGGAAATGGGCAAGATATCAACCATGGAGAAGCAGGAACTGCAGAGTGGATTAAATCAATTAAACATTTCTCTCACTGGAAGACTTTTGCGCCCGCTGACATAATAAACGACCCAGAAGTCGAGAAGGAACTGTCAGGAGTTAACATCGAGTATCTGCCAGGCCTTCATCTTAGCACAGATCTCAGGTCCTTACGAGCAGAGAATCTAGCTCAATTTGTAGATGATCTTCTGAATTTCAGGAAAGAGAATGCTGCAGCACTACTCAAGGAGTTAAACCGATATCCGATCAGGATAACACGTGACATCAATACCGCAAAGGCATGGGTCAAACAACATGCTCGAGATGATGAAAGATATGGTGCTCTTGCTTCATCAAAGGGACAAAGACTAAAACCAGATGCTTTGTCTCTATTGCCACCAAATTCATCCGAGAGTGAAGTTACACACTGGTTCTTAGGTGACAACAAAGATGTGAATTCGTCGTATTACATGGAAGAAGTCGCGACTGAATTCCAAGTACAGGGGCTCGAATTAGACTGGGCTGTGGTAGCCTGGGATGCGGATATGCGCTATGATAAATCAACATCTTCATGGAAACAGTACTCTTTCCGTGGAAGCAAGTGGACGAACATAAACGACAAGAAAATAAGAAATTATCAAATTAACGCTTATCGCGTAATCCTGACTCGAGCAAGAAGAGGGATGGTGATTTATGTACCCAAAGGATCTGCTGATGACCACACAAGGAGTCCAAAATTTTATGATGGAACATATCAGTACTTTAAACAGTTAGGAATTCAAGAAATATGAAAAAATACTCATTCAATTTCATAGATTTATTTGCTGGACTTGGGGGATTTCATCGAGCACTTGGTTCCCTTGGCGGCAAGTGTGTATTCGCATCTGAGTTGAAGGAAGATCTTCAGAAACTATACAAGATTAACTATCCTGGAACTCCCATATTTGGAGATATCACAAAGATTGCTCCATCTGATATTCCACCTTTTGATGTCCTCTGTGCTGGATTCCCGTGCCAACCATTCAGTCAAGCCGGAAAAAGGCAAGGTTTTAATGATGAAAAAGATAGAGGAAATCTATTCTATTATATCTGTGCAATCCTTAAAGAACACACACCTCGATATGTAATACTTGAGAATGTTTCCAATCTGATGGGGCATGACAATGGCAATACATGGCGCGTAATAAAAGAAGAACTCGAGAATCTTGGGTATGCAGTTGAAGCCCGCATCCTTTCCCCCCATGAATTCGGCATTCCACAGCACAGAAAACGAATCTACATCGTTTGTCAACACTGTAATTATGGTGGACTATCTGGCTTCGAGTTCCCTGAGGGTAAAGACTCCGATAATTGCCATATTTCAACCATTCTCGACGAGAATGATACAGATGTAATCCAAATTAAAGAGGAAACACGCAATCAATTGGCTGTTTGGCAAGAATTTATAGACCAAACGATTCTCCACGGTGACTCGATCCCTACGTTCCCAATCTGGGCAATGGAGTTTGGCGCCACATATGAATATTCTGATACATGTCCAGCATATCAGACCCTATCTTCACTAAAGGGGAAAAGAGGTAAACTTGGACAAGCCATCGTTGGAAATACGAAGGAAGAATGCCTCTCCCAGATTCCCGTGTATGCACAGACTGATAAAGACATGGTATTCCCTTCATGGAAGATTAGATACATACAGCAAAATCGTGCATTCTATACCAAACATAAGTCTTGGCTAGATACATGGCTGACAAAAGTCTCTCATTTTGATAACAGTCACTTGAAATTTGAGTGGAACTGTGGAAAAGAAGCAACACCAAATATAACAGACAAAATAGTACAATTTCGAGCTTCAGGTATCCGTGTTAAACTACCAACCTTCTCCCCTGCACTTAATCTTGTTGGCACTCAGGTCCCTATTCTCCCATGGATAAAGATTCCAGGGAATGAAAATACAGGTCGTTATATGACATTAAAGGAAGCAGCTGCAATCCAAGGAATGCGAGATATCATTTTTAACGATGATTCATTCTCGTTGCCGTTATCCCGTTGTTATGAAGCACTTGGAAATGCAGTAAATGTTGATCTGGTTAGACTTATCGCTAAAGCACTGATTACATATGGCAAATAATGTTTCTATCGCTACTAGGCCACTGGTTTATTCTACCTTTAGATATATCAACAACAAGGTCTGGAATGCCTTAGCTGAGTATATTGACAATTCTATACAAAGTTTTGAAAATCATATTGATGTGCTCAAAACCATCAACAAAGATGGTAAACTGCACGTCACTATAGACATTGACTTTGACAAGGAGGTTATTACTATCCTTGATGATGCGTTTGGTATAGAAGAAGATAACTATCAAAGGGCATTCGAACTTGCTAATCTACCGCTAGATAATCAAGGGCTCAATGAATTTGGCATGGGTATGAAAGTCTCTTCTATCTGGCTGTCAAATACATGGACAGTTGAAACCTCAGCATACGGAGAATCTGTTCAGAAAACGATGACGTTTGATCTGAAGGAGGTAGTGGATAACGAAGAGATGGAATTGCCTGTCATAGAAAAAAACTGCTCAAGTAATAAACATTTTACGAAGATTACTCTATGTAATCTTTCAATGAACAAGCCTACAAGCAGACAAATATCATACATAAAAAAACACCTCGAAAGTATCTATACAAAGCATCTACGCGAAAAAAGTGTAGAGATTTTGATAAATGGTCAGCCACTTGAATACGTTGAGCTGAAAGTGCTTAATGCTCCGTATTTTTCAAACCCTAACGGCCCTGCAAAAGAATGGAGAAAAGAGATTTCTTTTGGTCCTGTTCCCCTTGATGGAAAGAAGTATTCAGTAAAAGGATTCATTGGAGTTCTTGAAACAATGAGTACATCCGAGAATAACGGATTCCTGTTATTCAGACGAGGCCGTGTAATCGGTTCAAGCTACGATGACCGTTATCGTCCAAAGATTCTCTGCGGGCAAGAGGGGTCCCCTCAGTATAAACGTATCTTCGGTGAACTACATCTCGAAGGATTCGATGTAAGTTTCACCAAAAACTCGTTCCAAGAGGATGACGACTTTACAACCTTCATTGAACTCCTTAAGGATGATTTGACGCAAGACAAATCTCTTGATCTTTTCGGGCAAGCCCAAAACTATACCAAGCCAAAATCTCAAAAAGAAATAAAGGACCTTGGTGTCACACTTGTTAAACAGATTGCTAAAGGATTCTCCAAACCAATCGTTGTTAACACAACACCAGAATTACCTCTTTTCGAGAACCAAACAATTGTAGAAGCACACCTGCAAAGTGATGACTTGAATATCACGCCAACAGAAACCACAATCACCTTAAGCGACGGAAACAAAGTTCCACTTCAGATTCGTGGTGAGAAGTGGCCTGTCTCGCAGGGATTATATTCGTTGACTGGAAACCCCACAGGGAAGATCAAAGCAATTATCAACCTTAATAATCCTGTATTCAAGCGTTTTGATAAGTCTCTTTCCACTCCAGAAGGCATTGAGCAACTTGCATATGTAATATCTGTCCTTGTAGCTTCAGAGGTTAGCCTTCAACAAGACGGCACACTACATGGCAAATATTTCAGAGATAAATTCAATATTTTATTTGGAACAATCTAATGTCAAGCACAATTGAAATAGCTAAGCAATCCACATCTACAAAGTCTATGATTACAGTAGGCGATAATACTATTGCCTTCATGAATTCACAGACACGCCTATCTGATGAAGGAAAGGAAGTAATTGTAGATGAAGCGATAAAAATTCTACGACACTGTATCAAGCCAGGAGAAAACGACAGTATAACAAATATTGCTGTTGGATATGTCCAAAGTGGTAAAACACTATCTTTCACTACGCTTACTGCATTAGCCGCTGATAACGGTTATCGTATTGTTATTTATTTAACAGGAACCAAAAACAACCTTCAAGATCAGACCTCTAAACGACTGAGGAAAGATTTGGATGTCCAATCTGCTGATTCATCATACATGATTGTCAGTATAGATAGTGATCCAGGTATTGAATCGTTGGTGAAGAACATACTTAGCCATAGTGACGAAGTTCTTTTATTTCCGATTCTCAAGCATTACCTGCACATAAAGAATCTTGCTTCAATTTTTGAGAGGCCTTCTCTTATTCCTATTTTGAAGAATATCGGTGTCCTGATTATTGACGACGAGGCCGATCAGTCCAGTTTTAACACCTATGCAAAAAAAAATGCCTCCCGACCAGAATGGGAAGAAGATGATTTTAGTAAAACTTACGCAAGCATTCTTGAATTAAAGCTAAGTCTTCCAAGTCATTCTTATATACAATATACTGCAACGCCTCAAGCGGCATTACTCATTGATAGTAATGATATTCTTTCTCCGAAATATCATACGGTTCTAACACCTGGGAAAGGTTATACTGGAGGAAAGTTCTTCTTTAAGAATGATTCTCTACAGTTAACTAATTTAATTCCAGAAGAGGAGATATACCATAATACAAGAAATCGTCTTGAGAGTATTCCTGAAACACTGATCTTCTCCCTACAGGAATTCTTCATTAGTCTAGCAGTTGTTGTTTTCATTCAGAAAAGAGAGTCGTACCTTTCAATGATGATCCATGTTGATGGTCTCTGTGACACTAATACAACCTTCGCTCGCTGGACCCAAGCAACAACACAACAGTGGATAGACGCTCTTACAAGCCCGGATGATGATTTTGCAAAAACTGCCATAATTGGCTCTTTTAAACCAGCATATGAATCGATTTGCAAGTACGTAAAAGACGCGCCTGCATTTGAACAAGTCATGGCTGTCATCGTAAAAGCCATGATGAGAACAAAGATTCACTTAATACAGTCAAAAGGAGGCAATCTTGCTGCAGGACAGTCCATCGATTGGGATTCACAAAAAGGTCACATACTTGTCGGTGCTGACATGCTAAATCGTGGCTTTACCATTGAACACCTCTCGATGACCTATATGCCAAGGACAACTCGAGGGAAATCCAATGCAGATACAATCGAACAGCGTTGTCGATTCTTCGGGTATAAGATGAATTATATAGATGTGTGTAGAATCTACTTATCAGCTAAAAGTCTTGAAGAATATAATGACTACGTTGAACATGAAGAGATTTTGAGATCCTGTTTGAATCAATGTGAGTCTTTGGAGGAGTTCTCAAAGCAATCCAAGGCGATGGTACTTGCTGAAACACTTAACCCCACGAGGAGTAACATTCTCTCTGCTAAACTTGTACGCAACAAACTGTCTGGTTGGAAGCAAATGGTATCTCTTGCCTGTATTGATAAGAATCGAGATGTATTTATGGCTATTCTCAACGAATGTGAGGCTGTTTTCCATAATTGTATAGATTATGACGGCAATCCTATTAGAAATCACAGGTATGCCAAGATAAACATAGACCAATTTATCCAATTGTTCAAGCAAATAGGTTTTGCTGACGTTCCAAATATCACACGCAGAAATGTAACAATACAGTATATGGTTCACCTCCGAGATGAGTTGAGAATCAAGTACGTATATGTGTATGAGATGGCCTACGCAGCAGAGTCAGTGGGCAGTATCAGGTCACATGGAATAAGCAATGGCAGTACACCATACAATCTACAGTACGGTCGTGCACCGCAAGGTGGATACCCTGGAGATAAGTATTTCAAGCAGGATGATTCACTATCTTTTCAGATCCATCATATCAGAATTAATCAGAATCTCCACCCATTGAATAATAAAGATTTGTACAATTTAGCAATCTATTATCCTGATAATCTGGCCAGCGCATATGTTGGTTTAGAAGAGGATGACGAAGAAGAATTTTAGCCATGGACTCTCTGTACTCAATATTCACTAACATAGTTCCAGCCTCTGATAATCAAGAACAGTTTTCTGTCGAGTCTGTACATCCATCATTACCTCACAAAATAGGCAGAACCTTTGAGGGGTATCCTATTCTGTTTATTGAATGTATAGACGATACCCCAACTACCGATATTAGGTTAAAGTTATTTGCCGTATCTTTTAATCAGATGTGCAATTTATCTGATTCGAAGGGCATTACCTCAAAAAGATACAACGTAATTCTCTTAAAATCCGATGATGCAGATATACAGCGTTATTTCTTTGAGCTCGTGACATTAATCCTCCACAGACTTCCAACAAAGCCAACAGTAAATGGATTAAAGATTGAGATTTCGAAGGTCATTTCACTATTCACGGTATCTACGACATTATCAAAAGAGGTTGTAAAGGGCTTATGGACAGAACTCTTCATAATTGCTAATAGTAGAATCCCCGAATATCTGATTCAATCATGGCATGTTAGTCCTGAGGATAAATTTGATTTCAATGATGGTATAGACAAGATTGAAGTCAAGTCAACTAGTGGCACAATACGAAAACATTCTTTCGCAATCGAACAACTAAATCCAAATCCCGACAGTAAGTTGTTAATTGCATCTGTGGTGGTGATTGCATCTGGATTGGGCAAGAATGTTTTTGACTTGATTGATGATATTTCTGCTCGTGTTATCGAAGAAGATCTTATTCTAAAAGTGAAACAAATTGTATATGAGACAATAGGCCCTCATATTGAAGAAGTGTCGAGAATCAAATTTGATATCAATATGGCACTTAATACAGTTGCATTTTATGATTATAGGAGTGTCCCTTCAATCAATATGACAGATATACCCAACAATGTTCATGATGTTCATTTCATATCAGTTTTAAGTGATTCTATTCCTTATGATCTGACATGTGCAGATTGTTCATTATTTGAGGCTCTGTAATATGAAAACTAGAGTATACCCTAAGAGTAAGAGTTTGATAGAGCTTTTTATCAAAACTTTTGACAACTATCCCGGATTTGAGGTCATAGAGAAAGGGACTATCTGCTTGTTCAAATTCGATGGAGATTTGTTTTATGTATATTTCAAATGTGTAACACATGAAGGAACCCCATATCCTCTTGAACACCAAAGAGCCCAGTTACCACAGAGACCTGAATTCGATGAGGTAATTAACTCAGACATTCCTTTCCTATTTCTTGGTTACGATGTAACAAATGATGTATATGTCTGCTGGGAACCAGAAAAGGTAAAGTCCAGGCTTAACAAAAAGAGTTATGTATCGTTTTATAGCCGTTTATCAGCACAAGAAAATGTTATTGAAGGTAAGATTAAAGAAGAACTCTTAACAAATGGAGACAAATTTATCTTGTTTAAGAGAACTGATATCATATCATTCATAAAAATGATAAACGTTCATTTTCCTGAACTTGCGACAAACAAAATAAGTGTTCATAATTACGATAATGAAAACCAAACAGGCATTAATCAAGATATTCAAGGCCGCTTAAAGAGTATCGAGGATGATATCTCTGTTAAATTGTTAGTTGATAGTTATGAAGTTGAGAATACACCAAGACTCGCAATTATTGGAGAATGTATGACTCAGTATGGCGACTACTACCATCAAATGTCTTTCGCAGATTGGGGCAGGATTGTAAGATCTTATCTTGAAACAAAATCTATAGAGTAATGCCCGAGAAACTTCAAATAAAATCGCTCTGGAAAAAGCATATCAACAGTTTTCCTGCTGACACGTCAACACTGCAGATATTGTCATCGTGCATGCAATTCTTTTCTGATGAACAATTGTCGTTTAGAGAATGGGCATCAGTCATCAAGGAATGCCTTTCCACTCCAAAGGAACAAAACATTATCCCTGCACCACGTCCAACTCTTAAGGCCGAGATTAATGAAATTAAACCATCAAAGAGGTCTACTATAGAGAATGAAATTGTCTCTTTCTTGAAACTTAACCCTGGAATAAAAGCTATAGAACTAAGTACCCAACTGGGATATCATAAGAGTCTTATTAACTCTATTCTATATAAATTAAAACAAGAGAAAGTTTGTAGAAAAGACACAGAGAATAGATGGTTTGTTATTTCAGAAACTGAACGAACTTTTTCCCTGGGAAAAATAGAAAAACAAGACCAGTTACTTGATAGATATGAAACCTATTTCCGTAATTTAAAGGTCAGTAAACGAGGCGAGAAACATGCACCCCATAAATATGTGCTATTGATTTCTGTTGCTCGACTTATAGAAAAGGGTATACTACATTCAAATCGAGTAGAGTCTTCGTTGAGTCTTGAAATAGAGTTCAAATCCGTTTGGCATTACTATGTATCTAAGGAAACTGAATATAAATGTGCTCACACTTACCCATTTTGGCACATGATGTCTGAACCGTTTTGGAGAATATTTCTGCAAAATGGCACTGAAATCACAAATCAGTGGGGAGCCCCAATAACAACTGTTAGCCGACAGAGAAAAGAGATTTATGCTAAAATAGATGACGACTTATTTAACTTGTTTCAAAACGATTCTTCACGGAAATCATTAATAAATGTTCTCATCGGAATAATCTCTAATAATTGCTGACCTGAATAAAGAGTATTACGAGGTGATTATCTGATTGCAGTTAGAAAAATTTGATACCGGTGTCAGACGGAGAACATACTTCATCTAAAAAAAGGTATAGCCCCATGTCTCACAAACCCCACAACACCGCATACCGCGAAGAAAATCGTCGCTTCCTGGCACAGAAGGCCCAGGAAGCCGACGTGGAAAGCCTCAACGGAGGCGTCCTGATGCAGAGAATCAAAGCGGGAACCGGGACCGTCTCCCCAAGGGTCAACAGCATCGTGAACGTCCACTACACGGGGCGCCTGATCAACGGCAAGCAGTTCGACTCAACCGCCGGCGAGCCCTTCCCTGCCCTCTTCCGCCTCAACGAGCTGATCGACGGCTGGCAGATCGCCCTGACCGCGATGCACGAGGGCGACGTGTGCCGCGTGTGGATTCCCGCCGAGCTGGGCTACGGTGCCGACAAAGTGGACGGGATTCCTGGATGGTCTACCTTGGAGTTCGAACTAGAGTTGGTGAAGATTGCACAGCTATAGCACCACATTCGTTAATGCTCAAACCACTACCCTATGGAATGCAACATTTGTAATAAACAAGTCCCCAAAGACTCCCGATTCTGCTGTCATTGTGGCGCCTGCTTGACAGGAGAACCTCTTGCGATGACAATCTCTGAAGCCGCAAAAATGATTGGATGCACGACACAGACAGTACTAAACCTCATTGAAAGAGATGCCCTTGTTGGAGTTGGCAGTGACAAGCAAAGACGCACATACGTATCCAGGGAGTCTGTGGTGAAGTTCTGCAATGTATATCCGGGGTTCTCTAAGCAATACAAAGCGGTAAGGAGCCTTATCGCAGATTACTCCCATATGGACTTACTCTCCAGACGAATGCATTTCTCACTCAAGGAAGAAGTCATCGACAACTTTGCCAAGACATTGCTGCCATCCGAAGATTACAACATCTTTTGCCATGTTTCCAGTGATGGTTTTAATGCTGATGCAACTTGTGAAAAGTTGGGAATAACCAAAACTGGACTAGAGCACAGGGTCCGTGCAATCGAAGGAACATTATCAAGGAAACTAGACAAGTACGACAATGTTGTCAATGCAATACTGTCTTCACGCTTCTGCCAAAGGACTAATGAATCCACTGTCTTGCCGGATAATCTGATGATCGATAAACTTGGATTCTCGCAACACACACAAAGCAGCCTCGCTCGTGAAGGAATCACAAGCCTTAATCAGGTCACCCAATATACCAGAATGGAGTTTCTGAGTCTCAGGACAATTGGAAGAAAAACGTTACGGGAAATCGAGGAACGCATGAATGAACTCGGTCTTAAGTTTGCGGAAAAACCGAGACGGTAAGGAGAGTTCTCTACTTAGGGAAATCGCTTGTATCGACACCTTTACTCTCAAGGTACTCTTTTACCTTCTTCAAAAGTGTGTCCCGATCAGCTTTATTCTTGGCAACAATCTCCTTTATTTTAATCTGCTCTTCAGCACTTAGTTTTTCAATAGCCTGTTTGAGTTTCTTTTCAAACTTCTTCCTCTCACGCCACGAAGCCCACATATCTCCACCCAAAATACCTATAATTAGAGCGACTAGTAGTGTCACATATTCCTTTGTCTTATTTCCGGCTTGTTTAGCAGCTTGTTTTATATATGGCTGTACTTTTACAAGAATCTCATTAATTGTAAATAGTAATTAGAAACCAT